>CAYNXV010000052.1:0-19035 GCA_964401245.1 uncultured Bifidobacteriales bacterium
TTTGAAAAGCGGGCAAATCGTTGGTGCGGATGAAGCCGGTGGCGGCGGCTTTCTGTACCACGCTGAAAGGCACGTTGGGGACATGCAGGTATTCGCGGCCTTCGTGCAGCACGTGACGGGGTTGCAGGCCCAGCAGGGCGAAAACATAGCGATGGGAATTCACGGCGGCCAGACCGTTGAGATAGGGCATCACGTAATTTTCGACCACTTGCGAATCGCGCACCACTTCGAGCTTGAGCGAAACGTTTTTTTCGGGGTTCTCCTGAAAGGCGAGAGAGCGGATCCAGGAGGCATCGCGCAAAGAAAGGGTGTCGAAGTCGTAAACGTCTCCCGGCCCGGGCAAGGTGAAGTGAAGCGAGTCACGTTCCGGCTCGAATCCGCGAAAGGACTTGTGTTGCCCCTTGGGAGGCAGGGGAATCTCCTCATTGTTTATCAGCAGGCGGGAACCCGAAACCGTGATGGTCTGACCGCTTTGCGCCACCGCCCGCTTGATGAAGTCTTTGGGCATGTACCATACCAGGCTTTTCTGTCCGGGTTCGGGTCGCTTGTCCCAATACAGATTGCCGAAGAGAAAAAGGTTGGCCAAAAACCGGTAGCGGTCGCGGTCGGCTTCCGGATAAAAGGGATCGCCCGGATACTTGAAGATGAGCACATCGTCGGGCTTCGGTTCCATCAGGGCGGGAAGCTTACTATGGGTAAAAGGGATGGGGGCGCCATACACGAACTTCAAGCCGAGCAGAAAGTCGCCGACCAGCAAACTGTCCTCCATCGACCCGGTGGGGATTTTGAAGGCCTGGATGATGAATTGGATGAAAATGAGAGCCATCACCAGCGGGATCAGGATTTCCTTGGCGAATGTCCTGCCGACCCGTTTGATGGGAGGGGAGGCCTCCTTACGGATTTGGGCCTCGTCACGGCCGGTATTGTCCACCATACAGTCGTCCCGTCAGCTCTTGAAGAAATTTAAAATACCGTAAAAAGCCAACCGGTCGGGAAGGCCAGCAGCAAGATAACAAAAGAAACCGCGGGAATGTCGGGTTGCGGTGGGCTAAACCGTTGTCGTATAATCCGAAAGGAACCCAGCCCGCGAGGAAATCTTGGCCGACAATCACAAGCTTTACGACGAAAAACTGGTCAAGGAGATCATGATCTCCACGGCCTTGTGCATACATGAATTGGTCAAGGATGATCCCCATGTAAAGGAGGATGAGGTGTACGAATTCGTGGAGGCGAATTTCGGGCATATCATTTCCGAAACCCTGGCGGTGGAAATGCAGATGGAGGAGGAAGATGCCGATCCGGGATTTCCCCAATCCAACGATTTTGGCGGGGGATTGCGTTCCGGGCTTTTCGACGATTGAAAAACCCCATGGGAAAATTGCCTTGAGGTATCGCCTCACCAGGGCCTGAATTCCCGATATCGGCTGTAAACCCCCACAACCCTATTCCCTTTCCGCCGAATTGGCTATTTTCCCCAGTCAAACCCTTACCCAGGAGACTTAAATGGCGGAGAAACTATTTGATAAGGTCAAAAAGTCGGTAATCGCCGGCGCGCACACCTCGGCCCAGATGCTGGAAGAAGCCGCTCGGGTAGGTAAGTTCCGCCTCGACATCCTCGCCGAAAGACGCAAGTTGTCCCGGACGTACCTGGAGCTAGGTAAGGAAGCCCATATGGCTTTGTTGGAAAAAAACGCGGCCTCCCTGGCCGATCGTCCGGGAGTGGTCGGATTGAGCGACGGCATCGAGGCATGCAAAAAACGCATCGCCGAATTGGAAATCAAAGCCAGCCAGGTTCGCCAAAGACCCAATCTGGAGCCTTCCGTAAATTGAGCCCGGGCTATGACCGATAATGGACGATAAATTCCGCGCCCATTTCTATCCTGCCGACTCCAGCAAAATCAGGGAATTCTCCTTTCCCCGTAAATTGGGGATAATCCTGGTGACTTTGCTGGTCCCGCTGAGTCTGGGTGGATTCTGGCTCACATGCACCGGAGCCGTCCGGGAAGATGAGAACACGGGCCGCATCCGAGCCAAGCTGGTCCGCGAAAACGTTACCCTCAAAAGCAAAACTACCGGGTTGCAACGCGAAATGGATGAGATTCGCACCCATTTGGATGAATTGGAAGGTGAAAAAATCAATTTAGCCCTGGTGTCGGGAATCGAGCACCTGCAAGAGGAGGAAAATGAAAAGCAGAACACTCTGTTCACTTTCTTCCGCTCCTTCGCTCCCAGTCGGGTAAACGAAGTGGAGGCGCTTAGGCAAGCCCAAGCGGTGTCCTCTTATTTCGATTCCGCGCTGGCGACTTTGGAAGGGGACTCGACGCGTATCGGCGCCATCCCCACCGGATTGCCTACTCAGGATGAGGGCCTGTTAATCCGAGGCTACGGTTATTTTCCCGATCCCTTCACCGGCCGTAAAGCGTTGCACGAAGGGTTGGACTTTTCCCATAGTCATGGTTCCCCGGTTTATGCCACGGGAGGCGGGCGCGTTGCATTAGCCCGCAAGGACCCGATTTGGGGCAATTACATCCGTCTGGAGCATGGCCCGGGGATCCATACCTTTTACGCGCACCTGGAAGAGCTCAAGGTCAGACAGGGACAAATCGTTTCCCGCGGGGAGCAAATCGCGACCTTGGGAGCCTCCGGAATTTCCAGCGGCTCCCACTTGCATTATGAGCTGATTCTTGATGGAGAAAAGGTCAATCCCCTGGATTTTTTGCTCCCTCCCTTGCATATGGCGTTGGAATTGGGCGAAGACCCGGACCGTATTTGAATCCGCGCGCCGGGGAATATGTGTAAATTGGAAGGATGCGCCCCTTTCCAACTTCCAAAGCCGCCGAAACCATCCCTCCCGAATTGATTGATGCCTGCCGCGCCATTCGGCAGAAGTTGCATAGCCGACCCGAATTGTCGGGACAGGAAATCGAAACGGCGGCCTTGGTTAGGGCCGAATTGGGCGCTATCGGCTTTGAAATCCAAGAGGGCATGAGCGGTACGGCCGTGGTGGCCCTATGGCCCGGCCTCGATCGAACCCGCAGCCTGGCCCTGCGCGCCGATATGGACGCCCTTCCCCTGCAGGAGCAATCGGGGCTCGCCTGGGCTTCTGAACGGGATAAGGTCATGCATGCCTGCGGGCATGATGGACATACCAGCGTTTTGCTGGGATTGGCCAAATATTTGGCCTATCGTAAACAGCCCTATCCTATCGATATCAAATTGATTTTCCAGCCGGCCGAAGAAACCGGATTGGGCGCCCGGCAATTGATAGCCGACGGAGCGATGGAAAAGCCCAAGGTTGAGGCGATTTTCGGCCTGCATGGCTGGCCCTCCCTTCCCCTGGGGCTTATCGGCACCCGTCCCGGTCCCATCATGGCTTCGGTCGATAATTTCCAATTACGCGTCAAAGGTAAAGGCGGACATGGGGCGCAGCCGCATCTGACGCTCGATCCGGTGGTCGCCGCGGCGCAATTCATCACCTTGTGCCAGTCCCTGATTTCGCGAGGAGTGGATCCCCGGCAATCCGCCGTACTCACCTTCGGGCAAATTGCCGCCGGCAGCACCTACAATGTGATACCCGCAACCTGCGAATTGAAAGGGACGGTGCGAACGCTGGATCCCGATGTGCGCCGGAATCTACTGGAAAGCCTGGACCGGTTGCGACAAGGTTTTTTCGGCAGCCTGGGTATGGAGTCGGTGTTGACCTGGATTGAAGCTTGTCCCGCCACGATAAACGATTCAGACATGGCGGCGCTGGTTCAGAGGGCGGCGGTGGCCGAATTGGGCGAGCAGGGATTTCGCGCCGATGAGCCGAGCATGGCCAGCGAGGATTTCTCCTTCTTTCTGGAAAAGACCCGCGGAGCTTATTTCTGGTTGGGTTTGGGCGATGTGGCGGGTTCGCTGCACAGTCCCGGTTTCGATTTCAACGATAAGGCCTTGGAATACGGAGTCCGGATTTTCCGAGCCATCATCGATACCTATTTCGCCGAAAAATCCTAATCCGCATCCCAGAGCATTTCCGACACCCCCGGCCTCAGCATTTGTCTGCGGTTCCATTCCAACACTTCCAATGCTTTCCGGCGCTGTTGGGCGCTTTGTTTGGCCAGAGGAGCGGAGCCGCCATCTTCGGCGGTTTTGACTGCCAACGCGAGGGTTTCCGTTTGGTTGCCGCTTCCCAGGATATCGGGCGCCAGCCCTAACCCGTGATAATCCAGGCCGCTGCGGCCGGTGAATTTCAGGGATGTGATAAGCGCCATGCCTCCATCCGGGGTTTCCAGGACCGACTGGCCTATGCCTTTGCCATGGGTGGTATCACCTACTTGGGGAGCGTTCAAGGCCTCTCGTACCGCCAGGGCGAATATTTCAGAAGCGCTGGCAGTTCCCCGGTCGGTCACAAGCACGAAGCGGCGCCCTTCACCGGCATCTCCGGGTTTGGCCGTGAAATTTCTCGACAATGTCGTCGGGGCCCCCGAGAAGGGGTTTATCGTACGTTGGTATTGGCGGATGATTACGCCGGAAGCTATCACCTCCTCGCACATTTTCAAGGCAATATGCAGGGAGCCGCCCCCGTTGCCGCGGAAATCCAGCACGGTGACGGGAAACCGGGAAGTTCGGCGCAGGGCTTCCGCGAATTCGGTATAGGTATCGCCGCTATCGATGGTTTGGCTCGTAAAGGAAAAGACGGCTATATAACCCGTGTTCTGCACCGAATCGACCAGCACGGTGGGAAATTTCACCTCCTCTTTGACGACCGAAACCCGCTTGACCTGCGAGCCGTCGAAAATACCCAATCGGATGACGGCATCATCGTCGATCTGGGTGAAGCGGCTGAAGCGGACCATGACCGAATCGCCCGTCACGGATGAATCGTTCACTTCGACTATGCGGTCGCCTCGGCGGATGCCGGCTCTTTCCGCAGGCGATTCGGGGGCGACCAATAATACCGTGAGGCTGTCCTCGGCGTCGTTGAGTTTGATATGGACGCCGATTCCTTTGGTGTTGGTGGTGAAAATCCTTTCGGCTATCACGTCGGCTATCGACTTGTCGTAATATGTCGTGAACCGATCGATTGCGCCCACTTCCGCATAGAGTTTCGCCACGTCCGATTGCATTCCCGAAGTATCGGGCAAACGGTTTTGGAAGAGGAAAAGCGTATTCAAGTGATAAAGATTGCGTAAAAATTCGAGGCGGGAATTCCAGGAGCCGAATTCCTGTTCGCTCCTTTCATATCGGATCACTTCACCCGAAAGGCCGTCTTTTACGGTGACGGATGAGAGGTTTTTTAAGGCTCGTACCGCAGCCGGAGCCAGGGTGCTGTCCAATAAGGGAAGGTACAGCTTTACGGTTCGATCGGGAGTCGGCGCTTTGTCGAACAGGCAGGCTGAAAGCATCATGCCGGACAAGGCGGCCGCAGCGGCTGATATCCTCTTCATTCCCATGAATAATAGCACCCGGAGCCGATTTTCATGCCCCAATGTCCGGGGGAGGCGGGCGACGAATGCGCCGACCCTTTGTAAATTGCAGGATTCACTCTCTCAGCCTGGGATCTCATTATGAAGAAATATACGGATATAGTCTCTATGGAGGAGTTTGAGAACTGGCTGGAGAAAAGCCGAAGTCACCGCGTATTGTTATTCAAATTCAGCCCCATTTGCAGCGTCAGTTTTTATGCATCGGCGCAATTCGACCGGTTTCTGGGGTCCCTTGCCGAAACCGACGATTTGGAAGCAGTGCGCGTGGATGTGGTCAATTTCCGCTCGCTGGCCCGGGCTATTGCCGAAAGACTTGCCGTACGGCATGAAAGTCCCCAAGTGCTTCTGCTTCATGAAGGCCGCTGCATTTGGCATGAGAGTCATGGAAGTATTACCGAAAGCGGGTTGAAAGAGAGCATATTCGGTTGAAATCCCGAAATCCCCAATCGCCTCAAATGCCTGCAAACACGGGGTTTCGTTAAAATAGACCCTTTGATAAAAGGGCCGCCTGCACTATCTTTGTCTTAGGGCGAAACCGCGTATTTTCGTATCTTATTTCAACATGGTTTGGCAATTGAATGCCGGGCCCTTGTCCGAGCGAAGGGATTTGTCATGCAACTTCCGAAATATAAAAAGAAGAAACGCATCAAGCTTAAGATCTGCCAGGAGCCGGGTTGTGCCCGCGAATTCTGGGGACATCCTATCGCCAAATATTGCGAATTGCACCGCGACATCAAGCAACGGGCGAAGCATAAGAAGGAATTCGAAAGCGTCGACGTCAAGAACATGGTGTTCAAGCATAATTACACCGAAGTACTCGATCTCGAATTCCAATGTTGCCTGCACGGTTGCGCCAACACCTATCTTGTGAAGGTGTTCCCCAAGCAGTTCGTTTATCCCCGCTTTTGCGTAGAGCATCGCAACGATTTCCGCCGCGCCAATTTCATCCGCATGTACAAGCGCAAGGAGCGGATGCTGGCTACTTCGCATGCCTGACGCGCGAATGCACCCTTAGGCGAATTTTCCGGCCGGACCTTAAAAGTCCGGCTTTTTTATTCCTTGGTGTTTTTTGAAGGCGCCAAAAGACTGCGAAGAGGATGGATGTTAAGGGGAAATCCCAGGGTTTTCAATTCCTCCAGGATGTCGGGCACGGAACTGTTTTCGGCGGGAGGTCCTACGAAAGGCGCTCCCCGCGCCGCGAGGGCCTGCAGGCCTTTGAAGCCTTCGGAGGGCGTGAACAGTCCCGACAGCACCACCACCGCCGGGTCTTCGCAGGCGCGGGCGGCGCTTTCCAACAGCACATCGAGGGGAAAGACGGGATCGGTGGCGGGAAGCAGGTGCATGCGGGTCGGTGTCGCGAATGCGAACAGCAGCCCCGGGGTCATCACATAGACGCAGCCTTTTTCCAAGTCGACATCGCCTTCGGGAAGGATTACCGGGAGGCTCAATTCCTCCCTCAGGTATTCGGCCAGGACTTCCGCCGAATGGGCGGACGCGTTGGGAAGCGCTATGACATGGGCGCAATTGCCCGGCTCCGTGCCGGAAAATAATTGGGGCAATACCCGCAGGCTGCCGAGGCCGGATAGAATCAGGTTGATTCTCATGCGCCCAGGCTCGCGAAAAAGTCGTTGCCCTTGTCGTCGCATACGATAAAGGCCGGAAAATCCTTCACTTCTATGCGCCGCACCGCTTCCATTCCCAAATCTTCGAAATCGACCGTTTCGACTTTAAGGATATTCTCCTTGGCCAGGATGGCGGCGGGTCCACCGATGGAACCCAGATAGAAGCCGCCATGTTTTTTACAAGCCTCGCGTACCGCCGCCGAACGATTTCCTTTTGCCAGGGTGACGAGGGAGCCGCCGGCTTCCATGAACTGTTCCAGATATCCATCCATGCGTCCGGCGGTGGTGGGGCCGAAGCTGCCCGAAGGCATGCCCTGGGGCGTTTTAGCGGGGCCGGCATAATAGACGGGATGGGCCTTTAAGTATTCCGGCATGGGCTTTCCCGCGTCGAGCAGGGATTTGATGCGCGCATGGGCGACATCGCGCGCGACGATAAGCGAACCGGTAAGCGAGAGCCGCGTTTTGATGGGATGCCGCGACAGCTCGCGCCGGATTTCCGCCATGGGACGGTTGAGATCGATGCGCACCGGCTCGGCGTCACGAAGCGCCTGCGCGCCTTCGAGGTAAGTTGCCGGATTCTTTTCTAGAGCTTCCAGGAAAATGCCGTCGCGGGTTATCTTGCCTTTGATATTGCGATCGGCGCTGCAGCTGACTCCGATTCCCACTGGGCAGGAGGCGGCATGCCGGGGAAGGCGGACGACACGAACATCGTGAACCAGATATTTGCCGCCGAATTGCGCTCCCACTCCGGTTTCGCGGGCCATGGTTTCGATGCGCGCCTCCCATTCCAGGTCGCGGAACGCCCGTCCCAGCGCATTTCCGGAGGTGGGGAGGCCGTCGAGGTAACCCGCGGACGCCATTTTGACGGTTTTCAGGGTGGCCTCGGCCGAAGTGCCTCCGATTACCACCACCAGGTGATAGGGTGGGCAGGCCGCGGTACCCAAGGCGAAGAGTTTCTCGCGCAAAAAACGGACCAGCGAGGTTTCGTTGAGCAGCGATTTGGTTTCCTGAAACAAAAAGCTTTTGTTGGCGGATCCGCCTCCCTTGGCCATAAAGAGAAAGCGGTATTCGTCACCATGGCCGGCATGTATGTCGATTTGCGCCGGCAGGTTGGTGCCGGTATTGCGTTCTTCGAATAGAGATAGAGGAGCCAATTGGGAATAGCGCAAGTTGCTTTCCTGATACGTGGCGTATATACCCTCGGAAAGCGCCTGGTCATCGCTTCCGTCGGTAAACACGCGCGCTCCCTTTTCGCCCAGGGCGATGGCGGTGCCGGTGTCCTGGCATGAGGGCAGCTTGCCCGCGGCGGCTTCGACGGAGTTGCGGAGCAGGGTGAAAGCGACGAAACGATCGTTATCCGAGGCTTCGGGGTCCTCCAGGATGCGCCGGAGTTTGAGGAGATGACCGGGGCGCAGGAAGAAATTGACTTCGCGAAAGGCTTCCTCGGCCAGCAGCTTGAGACCTTCGGGTTTCACGACCAGCACTTCCTCTCCTTGAAAGCGCTCTACCGAAACATGATCACGGGTTAAAAGGCGATAGGGAGTGGCATCCTCCCCGGTCTCAAATAATTCCTGATAAACGAATTCGGGCATGGCTTTCCGTGGAATAAGGAGGAGCGGTGGGGGAAATGCCCCCAAACCGGCTTACTGTGGTGAAAATTTAGGAAAATATCTGCGGAAGGGCATCAACGGCTAGTACTGGAAGCCGACGAACAATCCGAAGTAAGGGGTTTCCACGCAAGGGTCGTCCTTGGTGCAGGCTTTGGCAACGTCTCTGTCTCCCACGAACTCCAGGTAATCCCTGTCCGCGTCCTTGCCGAAAGGCACCATGAAGAAGGAGAAGTTGACCCTGTTCTTGAACAGCACGCCCGCTCCCACCGCTATGCCCCCGTGTCCTCCCACGGTGATATCGTAGAAGCCTCCCACGCTGCCTTTGAATTGGATGTCGTTGACGGGTTCTCCCAGGTAGAAATCGAGAGCCGCATAGGGCACGGGCAGAATGATCTGGAAGCCGTACAATCCCAGCGTGGCCGCAGTGCGGAAGTAATCCCGGGGATCGCCCAGGTAATGGCTGTAATAGATGTTGGACATGAGCACGGCGAATCCCGAATCGATAGCCTGCGAAATGGGGATTTCGGTGACCACGCCCCCGAGATTCCAACCCCAGGTGGTGCGGCTGACTTCTTCCGGCGCTTGGTGCATGCCGGGAATTTCTTCGGCGGCGGTTGCGAACAGGCTTCCGCTCAGGACGGCGATGGAAAGGGTTTTGGATAAAGCGTTCATGGTAAATCTCCTTTAAGAGTTGGATTGGTTTTTTGGAAAAGGTTATGGATTGAAGGACAAGGTCAGGTGCGGGCCGTACCCCGCCGGACCGGCGGGAACGAGCTTAAGACGCGCCTCCACCTCCCGGCGGGCCTGCCGCGAAGAAAGCCACATATCGAGAAGGTTGACCGCGCCCATCATGATGAGATAATTGGCGGCATTGCGATCGTCCTGCATTTCGGTGGTCAGCGCATTATAGATGCCCCCGGCCAAAGCGAGATCCAGCGCGGTGAAAGCCAATCCCAAATCGGGTTTTTCGGTTACGTAAAAACCGCTGACAAAGGGAAGAAGCCCCATCATGCCGGCGGTAAACAGCTGGGCGTGGTCATCCTTGGACGGCGATGAAGGAGCCGCATATTGGGAAAGAGAAGGAAGCGAGGGAGAGGATTGGGAGTGGATGACGTCCACCCATCCCAGCCAGATGAATAGCGCCGACAACAGGGCCTTGATCCGACGTTTGCGTAACCGGGGTAACTTTTGCGTGTCCATGCGGGAGGGATAATGCAATGGACGTGCCAATAGAAAAGATGCCGTTTTCAGCACGTAACGGCAGGAACCGGGTGATTTGTGGGGGGAGCCGGAAGATAATCTGCGCGGTGTGTGCAGGAACTTGCGCAGTTGTCGAGTTTGCCCTATTCCCACTCTTTGGTGGATAGGACGATGATGCTATTTTCCGGGCATGGATAAATCGGTGGGAAAATTTTGAAAATCCTGGTGGATGCCGACGCTTGCCCGGTCAAGGAGGAGGTCTATCGCGTGGCCGCGCGCCACGCCGTTCCTGTGATCGTGGTGGCTAATTCACGCATGCGGGTACCTGAAGAGGTCCGCCTGGAAGTGGTCGACGCCGGTTTCGACGCGGCGGATGACTGGATAGCGGAGAACGCGGGACCGGGTGACATAGTGGTAACCGCCGACATTTTGCTGGCGGATCGCTGCCTCAAGAAAGAGGCTTTCGTATTGGGTCCGACGGGCAAGCCTTTTTCGGAGGACAATATCGGCACGGCGGTGGTCACCCGCGAATTGATGGCGGATATGCGGGCCATGGGCGAGATTCGCGGCGGCCCTCCGCCTTTTCAGAAGAAGGACCGCGGAATTTTTCTGCAGCAATTGGACGCCGCCATCCACAAGCTGAAGCGGAAATATCCCGCTCCCTAGGCGTTCGCAGGCGCTTCAATTCTCGCGTCAGACCCGGGCCTCCTCCGGAGTGAGTCCCATCGCGGTTTCTATTTTGGACTTGTACTTGGTGAGAAACTGCTCGAAATTCATGAGCTGCGGATTGAGCAAGCGAGCCGCTTCGGAACTTCGGGCGGAAACCACTTCTTTCGCGAAGTCGCGGTACACTTGGAACATGTTGCCCATTTCATCGGCGCCGGGGAAGCCGGATGCCCGGTACTGATCCGGTTCCACCGCATGGTAGGTGATGGGGCCCACGCCCAATAGGTCGGACATTTTTTCGCCCATCTCCTTGATGGTCAAGGCTTCGCCGAAAACCCCGACCCGCTTGCCGATGTAGGGGTTTCCCGCCTTGAAAATCCCGTATGCGACTCTTCCGATATCCTCGACTGCTATTCCCGCCAATTTGCTGTCGCCCATGGGAAAGGTCCACTCGAACCGGCCATCGGCGCCTTTTTTCGGCGAGAGACCGAACGCATAGATGTTGTCCCAATAGAAGGAGGTAATCAAAAAAGTCGTGGGCACACCCTCGAACCAGGCATCGGCTTCCGCCTTGGCGTCGAAGTGCGGAACGCGGTATTTCTCCTGCAGCATGGGCATCCGAGCATCATCGGCCTTCATCAGCTTGCGAGTGTCTTCGAGAGTCGACCAAATCACATGTTTAACCCCCGCCGATTTCGCAGCGTCGGCGATATTTTTCGCCTGGACTTTTTCCTTCTCACCGGAAAAATGCTCCCAGAAATTGGTAATTGCGTAAACGCCGTGGGCGCCTGCAAACGCCCGCTTAAGACTTTCCAAATCGTCGAGGTCGGCTTTGACCACTTCGACGCCTTTCGACGCCATGGTCTTGGCGCTGTCCTTCTCGGGATCTCGGGTGATGGCCCGGCACGCAAAGACGGCGTCGGGGTCGCTCCAGATCGCCTCTATCAGTCCTCCGCCCTGCGCTCCGGTGGCTCCCAAAACCGCGATTATCTTCTTATCCGCCATGATTGTCCCCCTTTGACTTTCGGGCAAAATACCTTTTTCCCTCCCGGAGGGTGGATTATTAAGTTTATCGCCATGCAAAGCATTCCGGCCACGGGCTCCCGGCGCCAACGCATCGGATTATTCGCAGGGCCGATTATTGCCCTTATCGTGTATTTTTTGTTGCCGGAAACTTTCGTCGATCCGCAAGGCCAGTCGCATGTCTTTTCTCCGGAAGGACGCCGCGTCGCCGCCATAGGCTGTTGGATGGCCATCTGGTGGATGACGGAAGCCATCCCCGTTTATGCCACCGCCTTGCTGCCCATTGCTTTGATGCCTCTGGCCGGCGCCTTTCCCGTCAAACAAGCCGCAGCGCCTTACGGTCATGAATTGATTTATCTCTTTTTGGGAGGCTTCGTGCTGGCCCTTTCGATGCAGCGTTGGGGACTCGACAAGCGCATCGCGTTTTTCGCCTTGCGATTCATAGGCACGCGGCCCGCTCCCATGATATTCGGATTCATGGTCATCACCGCCATCCTGTCCATGTGGGTTTCCAATACGGCCACCACCCTCACCATGCTGCCCATCGCCCTGAGCGTCATTCGTCTGGTGGTGGGAGAAGAAAGCCTGTCGCAATCCGCCTCCCCGGGAATGCCCGAAAACGCGGGCGGGCGTTTCGCGCTTTGCCTGTTGTTGGGTGTCGCCTACGCCTCGTCCATCGGCGGCCTCGGCACTTTGATTGGCAGTCCACCCAATCTGTTTCTGGCCTCGTTCGCCAAGGACCAATTGGGAAGGGAAATCAGTTTCGTAGCCTGGATGGGTATCGGTCTTCCCCTGGTGGCGATTTTTCTGCCGCTTACCTGGCTGCTTCTGACGAGGGTGCTGGTGCCCATCGGGGATTTGAAAGTGGCGACCACGGGAAACATCGCGGGCGATGCCTATCGCAGGTTGGGTCCCATGAAAGCCGGGGAATGGATAACCTGCATCGTTTTCTTTTTCACCGCCACGGCATGGATAACACGGCCCCTGCTGGCGGATATAACCGTCGGGGGTATGAAGCCCTTGGCGGGATTAAGCGATACGGGAATCGCCATCATGGCCGCGCTGGCGCTTTTCGTGATTCCCGTGGATTTCAAAAAATTCCAGTTCGTCATGGATTGGGAAACCGCGATGAAATTGCCCTGGGGCCTTTTGATACTTTTCGGAGGGGGCCTGAGTCTGGCGGCGGGCATCGAGAAAACCGGGGTGGGGGAGTTTCTGGGAAACCAGGTGGGAGGATTTTCGGGTATTCCGGGAGTCCTTTTTGTGTTGGTAGTCGTGACTTTGGTAATTTTCCTGACGGAGCTCACCAGCAATACCGCCACCGCCGCCACCCTGATTCCGGTTTTTTCGGCCCTGGCCCTGGGCATGGCGCGCGATCCCTTCGAATTGATTCTTCCCGTCGCGCTGGCGGCCAGTTGCGCCTTCATGCTGCCGGTGGCGACTCCTCCCAATGCCATCGTCTACGGCTCCGGTTATGTTCCCATCTCGAGCATGAGCCGCGCGGGAATCTGGTTGAACTTGGTGGGAGTGCTGTTGATCACCGCGCTGACCTATGCGGTGGCCTTGCCGCTATTGGGTTTGGCCAACGGGCGGTAATCCGCGGGTTTCTTCTCCCGTAAAAGCCGCCTTCGGTAGATCACCATCAAAACCAACAACAGGCATGCGAGAGATACGGCCGCCGGGAACAAAACCGTGGTGAGCGAAAAATTTTCCAAGGCGCCGACGGAAAAGAATCCCCTCACGGCGAATAGGGTGAAAAACACGATGTCTTCTTGGAACGGGTGACTATACGCCTTTCTTATGGTCGGTCCGAATCCCAATACATCCACTGCGGTCAATATCACCACGGCCCACAACGGATCGGATGTGAAGTACCAAAAGGGCAGGGAAGACAGGGCGGCGAGAAAGAAAATCCAGTCGCCTCGGGTTATGGCGATGTCCGATGTTTTCAGATAGGCGATGCATGCGACATAGAAGGTGATTACGCCCGAAAGGCCGGTAGGCCAAGCTCCCAGCCCTCCGTCGTCCTTGAGCTGCGCCAAGAATACGACCAGGGTGGTTATGCCCCAGATAACCCACGAAAATACGTGGGGTCGGGTATTTCCCCGCATGATGGAGCGGATATAGGGGAAAAAGGCGATGAAGGTCAGGACGATGGCGGCGGCGCTGAGGAGTTCCTTATATATCATGGTTTATTTGATACCCAGGGGATGATGCAACCGGGGCAGGCTCCAAGGTCCCTGAAGCCGCCCATCGGACGGCGCTCCTCCTGGCTTCACAGCAGGTTGGGGATTTTCTGTTCCTCGGCCAGATTCGCCCGGCGGAAGTAAAGGGTCACGAAGGTGGCTACGAATACGATGAACAAGGAATAGAGAACGGGAATGATGAGAATTTGATTGGCTTGTTCTCCCTGGAATGTCAGGATGACTATGCCGATGGCCAGCGGGCCGTTCTGAATCCCCGTTTCGAGGCCTACGGTGCGGGCGTTCATCGGATGCAGGCGGATCAGTTTGGCGAGGCCGTAGCCGATGGCGATACCGAACATTCCCAGAAAGGTGGCCACGAAGTAAACCTGCCAGGGGGTGGTCATCAGCATGGGCCAATTACGGGGTACCCAGGTGGCGATGAGAAAGAGAATGATGAATATGCCCAAAAGTCCTCCCAGCATTTCGAGCACGGCTCCCACATTGGCGTTGTAGCGCCTTATCACCATGGCGATGGCGACGGGAACCAGCAGGGCGAAAAGGGTGACGGCGATGTTCTGCACGGGTATTTGCAATTCGGAGGTGACGAAGCGACTCCCGTAGAGATAAAGGGCGAAGGGCGTCATCACCAGCGCGAAAATAGTGGAATTCGTAGTCATCATCACGCTTAGCGCAAGATTGCCTTTGGAAAAGTAGGTGAAAATGTTGGAGGTGGTTCCTCCGGGGACCGACCCCATGATGAGCGCTCCCACCGCCGCTTCGGGAGGCAAATCCAAGGCGATCACCATCAAAAAGGCCAGGAGCGGCATGATGCCGAATTGGCTGAACCACCCGATCAGGATGCCCCAGGGTCGGCGCAAAGCGTCGAAAAAATCACGCGGGGTGAGCGACGCGCCCATTCCCAGCATGATGAGAATGAGGATGGCGAGAAGCAACACCTGTTCCAACGGGGTGACCATCAGTCTGCCTCCTTCTTTGCGGGTCCGACGCGCAAATGCTTTCGCAATATCTTCCCGATGGGATTTTTGGGTAACTCGTCACGGAACTCCACCGAATGGGGCACCTTGTAAGAGGCCAGCGATTCCCGACAATGCTTGATCAACGACTCTTCGGTCAATCCCGGCGCTTTGGCCACCACGAAGGCTTTGACCGCCTCGCCGGACTTTTCGTCGGGAATTCCCACCACGGCGGCCTCGTTCACCAAGGGGTGGGATGCGATAACCGCCTCCACTTCGTTGGGAAAGACGTTGAAGCCGCTGACGAGGATCATGTCTTTTTTGCGGTCCGCGATGGAGAAATACCCGTCCTCATCCATGCGGGCGATATCGCCGGTATGCAGCCATCCGTCCTTCAATACCCTGCCGGTTTCTTCGGGGCTTTGCCAATAGCCGCTCATCACCTGGGGCCCGCGCACCAGCATTTCGCCCGGCTCTCCCACGTGAAGGGATTTGCCTTCGTCATCCACGCAGCGAATCTCCGTGGAGGGCAGGGGAATGCCGATGGTCCCGTCCTTGACCACGGCGCCCAGGGGATTGCAGGCGATAACCGGCGAAGTTTCGGAAAGTCCGAAGCCTTCCACCACCGGAGTCCGGGTGACTTCGCGCCAGCGCCGGGCTACGGCGGGCAGCAGCGACATTCCGCCCGCTACCGATGCGCGTAGGTTCCGGGGAGGATGCGCGGCGAACCATCTTTCGTTGAGCAGCGCGTTGAAAAGCGTGTTCACTCCGGTAAGCCAGGTGATTTGATGGTTTTCGAAGGCGCGCTTCATATTGCCGGGAGGACGCGGCGAAGGGATGAGTATGTTGCGTCCGCCTTGCCGATAGAAAAGGAGCAGGTTCACGGTAAAGGCGAATATGTGATAAAGGGGTAGGGCGGTAAGGACGGTTTCCTGTCCGGGGCGCAAATGGGTTCCTACAAATTCTTTCATCTGGTAAAAGTTGGCGAGGATGTTGGCATGCGAGAGCATCGCGCCTTTCGAGACCCCGGTGGTTCCCCCGGTATATTGAAGCGCGGCCAGGGCGTCGGGACCGGTTTCTTCCAAGTAGGTATCCGGTTTGGCGCCGGCTTCCAGTTTTTGCTTTCCCGCTGCGAGCGCTTCCCGGAATTCGGTGTGTTTCACCAGGACGGGGGGAAGGCTGCGATCCCAGTATTTCTGCACCAGGCGGATGATGCCGCCGATTACGGGCGAAAAGAATTCGTCAATGCGGACGGTTACCACGATTTCGATGCCGGTTTTGGGAAGCACGGCCGGTAGGCGCCCCGCGAACATGTCCATGATGATTACCGCTCGGGCGCCGGCATCGGCGTATTGATGGGCCATTTCCGGAGGTGTGTACAGAGGGTTGGTATTTACCAGGACGCATCCCGCCTTCAGGATTCCGAACGCGACTACGGGATAGGCCAGGCAATTGGGCATTTGCACGGCGACCCTGTCGCCGGTCTTCAGTCCGGCCACCTCGCGCAGGTAGGCGGCGAAGGCGTCGGAATGGGCGTCCACGTCGCGGAAGCTGAGGGACCCGTTCATGCCATTGGGCATGCATTGGGTAAAGGCGATGCCTGCGTCGTATAGCTTAGAGGCGGCGCGGAGAAGTTCGGGCAGGTTGCGCTCCGCCAAGGGGGCGATTTGGGAAGAAACGCCGCGCGGATATTTATTCGTCCAGGGATATTCGCTCATGGCTCAATTCTCCCATTCATTTTCGAATGGATAAATAGATAATTCATCTCAATGGGTTGCACGTACCCGAGTCGAGCGTCCCCGTTTTTCGCGAATATCTACTTGACTGCCGAAAGCAATCGGGGTGAGCGGTCAGGGACGCTACCGGCATGGAAATATATCATTCCACCCGGATTTGACCGGGAACCGGAAAGAAGTCTGCCGCTGGCATTCAGAAACAGGACTTGCTCGGCTAATATACCCGACTGAAAGCCGCCCGTTGTTATAAAGCGAGGGGAAATTACCGATACGGGCGATGACCAATCCGGAGCTTCGCCATGGAAAATCACCTGCAAGTCTACCCAGACTCCTTCGTTAATTGCCAAAGGAGTGACAGTGAAGCGTCCATACTTGTCATCGAAAGTTTTCCCCACTTCCAGATTGGCATCGTTGAAATCCCTGATGGGCCTTGCGCCCGATTCGCTGAGCTGGGAGCGGGGCGTCATGTCCAACAAGGCCGTTTGGAAGGTGCGGGTAGTGAAATACCCTTCCAGGCGTATACCCACTCCCTTGCGCGCATTGTTGGAGCTTACGTTGTACGAGGTCCGGTATTCCACCCAGTAAGTGTACCTGGAATCGCCGGACTCGATACGCATGGCCAAGGCATTGCCCATTTTATACGGGGAGTCATGCGCGTAAATGCGGTACACGCCGGATTGGTTTACGTGAATCACATCGGTTTCCCCCATCCATCCGAGATGCTCTTTATATCTGGAATTGAAATGTCCGATGATTCCCGCCCCGCCCATCACATCGAAGGGGTCGCCGTATTCCAGTTTTTCACCCATAGTGCCGGGAATACCGAATATGCCTTCGGCGGCATCGAGGGCCGTGGCATGCGGAAGGCCCAAGGCATGTCCCATCTCATGAGCCACCAGGCTTGAGGTGTACCTCCCGTTGGCGAAGTTGGAGCCTTTGGAAATGCCGCGGGAAAGGCCCGAAAAATCCAGGTCGATTTGCGGGAAACTCACGATATACCTGTCCCAATGCTTGCCTTTGTACAGTCCTTCGTCGTCCAGCTTGTCGGATATCCAAGTTGTGAAGCTCGACCAATTCGCTACGTAATGCTCTCCTTTTTCGGGCGCGACCCATGTCTCCGGGTATAGGACGAAAATCATCTCCAATTTACCGTAGGAGTTGTCCGCGAAAAATTGACTTACCCCCTTATGGGTGGATTCGAGGTCCGAGGTCTCGATAGAGTAGGGAATGTCGGGAAAGCCCACGCGGAACACCATTACGCGGATGGTTCCGCCCATTTCATTGGAAGCCGACGTCTTCGCCATGGCTTGGGTTTCTGAATCCGTCCCGCAAATGAAATCCTGACCCTGGAAATTCTGGGCGACTGCGGTCACGGACATAATGCCGGCCAAGGACAGGACGCGCACAACCGATTTTTTGAGGGGTGACATGTATTTCTCTTTCCAGTGCGAAAACACACCGGTATTCCGGGTAAAACTAGTTTTTAGGGCAAAAATTGGAAGTTTTTTGTAAGAATCCGGGTTGTGAGGCCCAAATTATCCCAATTTCGGCCCTGAATAGCCAAATCAGGCTCAGGGCCGGGTATTTGGAGGTTCGGTGGTATACTGGGCGATGGGGGCGGCGTCGAGGAATTGATGCCGTCGTGCGAAATCCACAACACTCGGATATCTTGAATCTATGCGGAACCCAATAGCCATCGCCCTGATATGCTTCGTGGCCCTGCCGTGCGTAATTACCGCCAAGCAGGTCAGCGTTTACTATTACCCCTGGTATAGCGGGAAGAACTGGAACCAGGACAAATTCCTACGGGGCAGCACCCGAATGAACATCCCTCCGCTCATCGGCACCTATGACAACGTGGTCGACAAGGTGACGGTACGGCAGCACGCGGAGTGGTCGACCAATTTCGGAATAGACAATTGGATTGCATCATGGTGGGGGCCGGACTCCTACCAAGGTCGCGCCATCCTCAATAATGTGATGCCCAACCTGGTGGGAACCAAGGTCACCTTCTGCCTCTTCTACGAGACCAGCAACTTTTACAACGGACGGTGGGAATTCGGCGCCTCCGAGATTCAGCTGTTCTACGATCACATCAAGTACATGCATGACAATTTTTTCGCGCATCCCAACTACTGGAAGATAGGCGGAAAACCGGTGGTGGTGGTTTACCTGTCCCGCCGCATGTCGGGACGCTACCCCGAGGCGTTGGCGAAAGTGAGACAGGACTTCAATGTCTTTCTGGTCGGGGACGACTTTCATTTCGGCCCGCCCGAGGCGGAGCGCCACCGGAATTGGGACGCCATCACCATCTACAATATCCATGGGCTCAAGACCTTCGACGGCTACCCCCAGGCCACCGGCTTCGTGGAGGCGACGCGGCAGAATTTCCGTAAGCACAAGACGGCCATCGCCCCTCACGGCACCCGTTTCATGTCCAATGCCATTCCCGGGTACAACGACCGCGCCGTCCGCCTGGCTACCAACAACTATCCCATTCCCCGCCGGGTGCATCCCGATTCCGCCGAGGGTTCCACTTTCGACCAACTG
>CAYNXV010000053.1:0-19025 GCA_964401245.1 uncultured Bifidobacteriales bacterium
CAAAGCATGCGAATTCTGTTAACCACGACGTCTTTCCAAGACACTCCCGGGCCCCATCATCGTCAATTGCAGGATACGGGTTACGAAATCATTTCGGCCCGGGGTCCTTTGTCCGAATCCCAAATGCTGGATTTGGTGGGGGACGTGGACGCGCTGTTATGCGGAGACGACGCCATTACCCGCAAGGTGATACAAAAAGCACTACCACGATTGAAGGTCATCAGCAAATACGGAATCGGAGTGGACAAGATCGACGTCGAAGCCGCCACCGAAATGAACATTCCCATCGCCTTCTGCCCGGGCGTGAATCATACCACGGTGGCCGAACATTGTTTTCTGCTTATGCTGGCCCTTTCCAAAAACTTGCTGGAGCAATCGGAATATACCCGTTCCGGATCCTGGAAGCGACTGATTGGCCATGAAATAAGGGACAAGACCCTCGGAATCGTCGGCTTGGGGCGTATCGGAAAGGAAGTGGCGATTAGAGCCGCAGCTTTCGGAATGAACATCATGGCTTACGGAATTTACTGGGACGAGGAATTCGCCAGCAGCCACAATGTGCGAAGAGCCGCTTCCGTGGACGAGCTTCTGGCCGAATCCGACGTGGTGTCGCTCCATACCAATCTCAGCGAGTCGACGCGCAACCTGATCAATCGGCGGTCGCTGGACCTCATGAAAAAAGAGGCCATCATCGTCAATTGCGCCCGCGGAGAAATCGTGAACACCGGAGACATGGTCGAAGCCCTCGCCTCCGGCCGTATCGCCGGCTACGGAACCGATGTCCTCGATGTCGAACCTCCGCCCGCCGATCATCCTCTTTTGCGCGCCCGTAACTGTATTGTTACCCCACATATCGGCTCCCGGACCTATGAAAGCGTGATCCGTCAGGCAGGCATGGCCTCCACCAACCTCATTCTGATGTTGCAAGGCGAAAAACCCCTGGCCCAGGTCAACAAAACGGCCCCCATTTCCATCAACCAGCTCCAGTAAACCCACCCAAGGCGAATAAGCATGAATGAAGAATTCTTCGTAGTTCCGCAGGATAGACATGATAAATTGATTGCCCAGGCCTATTTGCACCGGGGATATTCCCGGTCCGAAGCGGAACTGGCGGCCCGTTTCTCCAGCTACGCCTCCCGGCATGGCATCCGCACCCATAATGCCATCAAGGCCCTGCACCTCGACCACCTTTTCGGAAGCGGCGCGGGCGGATGCAAACCCAACGTGGCCATAGAAAAGATTGACGGCAGGTTCCCCGCCGCCGAAGTGTGGAACGCCAACCTGAAATTGGGACAGGCGGTCGCTTATGAGGCGATGGACAGGGCCATGGAATTGGCCGACAAATATGGCGTCGGCATGGTTTCCGTCGACAACGCCTTCCATTACCTGTGGGGAGGCGGATATGTCATGTACGCTGCGAACAAAGGGTATATCGCCTATACCAATTGCACGGCCGCCTTGGCGGAAGTCGTTCCTTTCCGGGGCGCCAAAGCCACTTTGGGCACCAATCCCCATAGCTGGGGCTTTCCCACCACCGATGCCATCGGATTTCCCATCGTAGTGGATTGGGCGACTTCCGTCATGGCCATGGGCCGGGTGCAACAATTGGCCCGCGAAGGCAAGGCCCTTCCTCCGGACTCCGCCGTGGACAAAAACGGAAAGCCCACCACCGTGGCTTCCGAAGCTACGGCCTTGCTCCCCTTCGGAGCTCACAAGGGTTATAGCCTCGCGCTTATCAATGAAATCGTCGGCGCCTTCATCGGCGGCTCGCTTCCCACCATCCGCAGCCGATGGGTGGACGATGGAGACAAGCATAGCCCCTGTTTCTTTTTCCAGGCCATTCACCCCGATGCCATGTCTTCGGGAGATTTCGCCAAAGGAAAAAGCCGCACCGAAAATATCAAATCCGTGATTGCGGATATTTTGAGCGACGGCAATCGTGATTGCCTACTACCGGGACAAATAGAGGCCCAGGCCGCGAAACGCAGCGATGCGAACGGCGGCCTGCTTTTTTCCGCCGCGGAAATCAAGGCTCTGGATGAAATCGCGAGGGAATGCGGTGAAGCTCCCTGGGTGCTTTCCGAATTCAAGTCCGCGGTTTAACCGGTTTTTCAAAAGAGGAATTTTTCATGTCACAAGCTTATCTCGAATCCCTGTTCTCGTTATCCGGAAAAGTCGCCGTAGTCATTGGCGGCACGGGAGAACTTTGCGGAGCCATGGCTGAGGGTCTCGCCCAGGCCGGTGCCGAAATCGTGTTGGTGGGGAGAAGCCGGGAGAAGGCCGATAATCGCCTGAAAAGGATTGCGGACATCGGAGGTAAGGGCTGGTATATCGAAGCCGATATCACCAACAAAACGGCTTTCGAAGATATCCTGGCGAAAGTCCTCGAAAAGTCGGGGCAGGTGGATATACTCATCAATGGAGCCGGCATCAATTCGGCCACTCCCTTCTTCGATATTTCGGAGGAGGAGTATCAGCGGATTTTCGATATCAATTACAAATCCGTGTTCCAAGGCTGCCAGGTATTCGGAAAATATTGGGTTGAAGCCAAACGCGGCGGGTCCATCATCAACCTGGGTTCCATGAGCGGGATTATCCCTCTTTCCCGGGTATTCACTTATTCGGCTTCGAAATCGGCCGTACATAACCTTTCGAAAAACCTGGCCCGCGAATGGGCCTCGAAGGGGATAAGAGTGAACACCCTGGTTCCCGGATTTCTGCCCGCCGAGCAGAACCGGAAGGTTTTGACCACCGACCGGGTGGAAAAGATTTTGAGCCACACCCCCATGGGCCGTTTCGGAGAACCCGGCGAACTTATCGGATCCACCTTGTTGTTGGCCTCGGAAAAAGCGGGCGGTTTCGTCACGGGTCTGGAGCTGGTGGTGGACGGCGGTTACTCCTCCATGACAATTTAAGCGATCAGAAATTCGGTCGAATTAGGAACGGAAAGCATGAAATTCATCACTGAAAATTTTCTCCTGCAAAGCGACGTGGCGGCGGAGCTGTACCATAACCACGCCGCCAAGCAGCCCATTATCGATTATCATTGCCATCTTTCGCCCAAGGAAATCGCGGAAAACCGGCGCTTTGCTGACCTCTACCAAATTTGGTTGGAAGGAGATCATTACAAGTGGAGGGCGATGCGTTCCAACGGGATGTCCGAGGATCTATGCACCGGAAACGCCGATTCCTTCGCCAAATATTCGGCCTGGGTGAAAACGGTACCCGCCGCGCTGCGCAATCCCATCTATCATTGGAGTCATCTGGAGCTCAAGCGTTATTTCGATATCGACCTGATGATATCCGAAAAGACGGGCGAAGAAATCTGGAGGACGGCGAACGAGAAATTGAAGTCGGACGAATTGTCCGCCCACGGAATCCTCAAGAAATTCCGGGTACATGCGGTATGCACCACGGACGATCCCACGGACGATCTGGAATACCATCGCCAAATCGCGGCATCGAACCTGCCGACCCGCGTCTATCCCACCTTCAGGCCCGATAAGGCGCTGAATATCGACGATGCCCCCGGCTTCACCGAATGGCTCGGAAAATTGGAGAAGGTTTCCGGTAAATCCGTGAATTCCTTCCGCGATTTGCTCGACGCTTTGAAAAGCCGCCACGACTTTTTCCATTCCCTGGGCGGGCGGCTATCGGATCATGGACTGCCGCATTGCTATTCCGAAGACTGCACGGAAAAAGAGGCGTCGGCCCTGTTCGACAAGGTCCGCGCCGGCCGTGAAGTCACCCTCGCCGAAAAAGAGAAATACGCTTCTTATCTGATGCACTATTTCGGGATATTGGACGCGGAAAAGGGTTGGACCAAACAGTTGCACCTGGGACCCCTGCGCAACAACAACACCAAATTATTTCAATCCATCGGACGCGATATCGGGTGCGACTCGATAGGGGATTATCCCCAGGCGGAGCATCTGTCCCGCTATCTGGACCGGTTGAACTCGGCGGGAAAGCTCCCCAAGACCATTCTGTACAATATCAACCCCCGTGACAATTACCTGATGGGAACCATGATCGGAAACTTCCAGGATGGTTCCATACCCGGTAAAATCCAATTCGGATCGGGATGGTGGTTTCTGGACCAGAAGGAGGGGATGGAAATGCAGATAAACGCCCTGTCGAACCTGGGCCTGCTCTCCCGCTTCGTAGGCATGCTGACGGATTCCCGGAGCCTGCTCTCATTCACCCGTCACGAATACTTCCGCCGCATCCTGTGCAACCTGTTGGGCGAGGACGTAAAGCGGGGCGAGCTTCCCAAAGATATGGAACTGCTCGGAGGGATGGTGGAGGATATCTGCTACCGTAATGCCCGCAATTATTTCGGCTTGGCAATGGGCGACTGGTAGCGGTCGCTACGACACCTTAACCGGGACCCACGCGTACGCGGGCCCCGTTATACGGTTCCTTGCGGCTTCAGTTGAAGGAGCGGCGGTCCGGAGTTCGCGCCAGGGGTAGGTTCACCACCTTGCCGTTGTCCAGAGCCGACTGATAGATGGCGAGGATGATTTCCACCGACTTGCGGCTTTCCTCACCGTTGATGGCGGGTTCGCGGCCTTCGGCTACCGCCCTGGCTGCGTCCTCGAAGACGTTCTTATGGTCTTCGAAATTGATGGCGTTGGGATCGGCGGCGCCTACGCCCGCGGCGCCGGCAACGCTTCCGAATTTTTTCAAAACCTCTGCGTCGGTGGGCAGGGGATTCTTGAAATCCCAAACCGTGAAGCTCTTGTCCTTCATGAAAATGGAACCTTCGGATCCGCAGATTTGCACTTCGGCTCCGTGTCCCGCCTTGGAGAAGCATCCGGTGGAACCTTCGATTACCCCCAGGGCTCCGTTCTTGAAGCGGAGAATGGCGACGGCCACGTCCTCGACTTCGATACGCTCGTGGATGGCGCGGCGGGCGAAAGCCGAAACCGATTCCACCTCGCCCACCAGATAATAAAGCTGATCGATGGTGTGAATGGCCTGGTTCATCAGCGCCCCTCCGCCGTCCATCTTCCAGGTGCCCCGCCATCCTCCCTGATCGTAGTATTCCTGCGTCCGGTACCATTTGATATAGGCGTCGGCCATGGTGATGGTGCCCAGTCGCCCGGTATCGACGGCATGCTTGAATTCGCGCACCGAATCGAAGAATCGGCGCTGGTGCACGCCGGCCAGGATCACTCCGTTTTTCCGGCAAGCCGAGACGATGGCGTCAATCCGCTCCAACGTGATCTCCAGGGGTTTTTCGCAGATAACGTGCTTCCCCGCTTCCGCGGCCTGCACCGCCGGCTCCATATGCGATCCGCTGGGCGTCCCGATGGTCACCACGTTCAACCCGGGATGCTTGAGGAATTCATCGTAACTGGAATAGGCCTTTACGCCGAACGCGTCGGCCAATTTTTCGGCGCTTTCCTTGCGAAGGTCGAAGACGCATTCCAGATGGCCGCCTTGCATGGCTTGTATGGCCTTGGCATGGAAATGGCCGATCATGCCGCATCCGATTATGCCGAATCCCAGTCCCGATTTGTCCTTCATCACAATTCCTTTCAATTTCTTCGAAGGTTTTCGCCCAGCGGCTCCGCGGGAGAGGCGAAAGCCTTTTTTCTCGCTTCGACGAGCAAAGTATACTTAGACACGATATTGGCGCGGAGTTCCTGAGGTTCTTGCCCGGAATCCAACATGTGCAGAAAGGCGTTTCTCGCTTCGCAGAAATGCTGCTCATGCGTGGTTCGCAGCGCCTTCGGAACGTTGATGAGCAGGCGGTCGCCTTCCCGTTCCAGCGTCAGTCCCGGATATTGCTCCGAATGTTTCTCCAAGGTGGCGCGAACGGCGTCGACCAGGGCCTGGGGGTTGCCATGGGGAGCGATGAGAAATTCCGGCAGATAATTCCGTTCCGCCAACTGCCTGACCTCCAGATCGGAGCGTGTGCCCCGGATAATGGAGCGGTGCGTATCGCCGGCTCCGGCGGGAGGTTCGAGATTCCAAATCACTTTCAAATGGACGGGAACGCCACGCACCTCGTAAAGAATTTCGCCGTTGCAGAAATAATCGAGTACCGAATCGTTTACGCTGTCGCGGACGCCCTCGGGAAACGCCGGGTTCCGGGTAATGCGCGAAAACATTTCCAGGGGGACACGGGTGGCCCAACGGCGGGCTTCCCGCAGCCGGATATCACGGGCGAAGTCTATTTCCGCGCCGGGAAAAGCCATCCAATGGGTCATGTCCACGAGATGGGTGGTAACGTCCACGATACCTTCGCCCTGGACTTTGACGTCGAAATACCACGGTGGCCTGCGCAAAGGCGTGCCGTTCACGATTTTGAAAAGATGATGCACCGATTCCTTGAAGATGGCGGGCTTGCCGTCCGCACCCACCCGGAAGGTCCCGAAGATGTCAGGTTCGTCCAGGAACATTTTCTGCAGGATGGTGGTTATTTCGAAGCGCTCCGTCATGATGTCCGTGGAGAGCGGGCGATCCGCGCCCATGGCCATCCGGAGGGATTCCAATCCCTTCTCGTCGGGAACCCAGGGCTTGTCCGCGAAGATCCGATAACCGGCGCGGTTCAGCTTTTCGATATTCCCGATTTTGGTGTCGTTCCTGCCCGCCAGGATGGCGATGCCGCCCCGGCCTTCCCGCAGGAGGTTCTCCAGGGAGTTCTCGCCTCTATGGATATTCAGATTCCAATGGGTAGGATCGATTTCGCGGGAATTGAAACTTTTGATGAAAGCGCAAAAGGTCTCCAATTCCTCGCCGTCGGGCGCGAAGATGTGCACTTCGTCCGACAGGGCGTCGTGGGATTCGCGCAGACTCAGGGCCGCATGGAAATGACCGGGATTGAGGACGTAAATATCGTGTTTTTTCATGCCCAACCTATCGCTGCACGCGCGCGCTGCCGCCTTGCGCCAATTTCTCCACTTCGGCCAAGGTGGCCATGGACGTGTCTCCGGGAGTGGTCATGGCCAAAGCGCCATGGGCGGCGCCGTACTCGACGGCCTTCAAAACGTCGCCTTTTTCCAGCATACCGTATATAAGGCCCGAAGCGAAACTGTCGCCGCCGCCGACGCGATCGTAGATTTCCAGGGCGTCGCGGTGCCGGGCTTCATGGAAAACCCCTCCGGCCCAGGCTATCGCACCCCAGTCGTTGATGCTGGCGGATTTCACGCCACGCAGCGTGGTGGCGATTACCTTGAAGTTGGGAAACTCGGCGGTGACCTTTTCTATCATGCGTTTGAAATTACCCACATCGAGGGAGCTCAAGTTGGCGTCCACGCCTTCGACCTCGAATCCCAGCGAGGCGGTGAAATCCTCTTCGTTTCCGATCATCACGTCGACATAGCGGGCCAAGGAACGGTTCACCTTGCGCGCCTGTTCCAGGCCGCCGAAATTTTTCCAAAGGCTGGGGCGGTAATTGAGATCGTAGGAGATGATGGTGCCGTGCTTTTTGGCCGCCTGCATGGCCTCTTCGATGATCCCGGGAGTAGTCTCCGAAAGCGCCGCGAAAATGCCGCCGGTATGGAACCAGCGGACCCCGCGCGAAAAAATGCCATCCCAGTCGATGTCGCCCTTTTTAAGCAGAGAGGCCGCGGTATGTCCCCGGTCGGATACGCCCACCGCGCCGCGCACACCATAACCTCTTTCGGTGAAATTGAGTCCGTTGCGGGCGCTGCGGCCCAGGCCGTCATAGGGTATCCAGCGGATGAAGGAGGTATCCACTCCGCCTTGGAGGATGAAGTCTTCCAGCAAATGGCCCACTTCATTGTCGGCGAATGAGGTGACCAGTGCGGTGCGCATCCCGAAGCACTTGCGCAGGCCGCGGGCCACGTTGTATTCGCCGCCGCCTTCCCAGGCCTGGAAGCTGCGGGCGGTGCGGATGCGCATATCGCCCGGGTCGAGGCGAAGCATCACTTCGCCAAGTGAAAGCTGGTCGAATAGGCAGTCGGATTTTTTACGGATATTCAACACTGACATGTATGCTTCCGCCTTTCTAAAGGTCTGGGTTGGAATTAAGATCTGCAATATATTTCATTAGAGATATTATTTTGTCGAATTTATGCTGTATAGGTAAATTATTCAATTTAATTTTTCCTAATTGTAAAAAAAAAATCCTGATAAATTACAACCGGGCCAGAGTCAGGCCGCCATCCACTACCAGCACCTGTCCGGTGGCATAGGAAATATCCCCGCGCGCCAGCACCGCGGCAGCCTTGCCCACGTCGTCGGGGAGACCCCAGCGATTTTCCACCAGCAGTCCATCGGCTATCAATTTGTCGTATTTACTTTCCACGGCCGCGGTCATATCGGTTTTAATGACGCCGGGACGGATTTCGTAGACACCGATACCGAATTCGCCCAAGCGCGCGGCCCATAACCGGGTGGCCATGGCTACACCCGCTTTGGACACGCAATAGTCGCCCCGGTTCACGGAAGCCACGGTAGCCGATATGGAGGAAATATTGACGATGCATCCGGAAAACTCCGGTGAGGACTTTTTCCGCTCCACCATCCAGCGCGCGCAGGCCTGGGTGAGAAAATAGGGGCCTTGCAGATTGACGCGCATCAGCCGCTCGAAGCTTTCTTCGTCGGCCTCCAAAATGTCGGCCCGTCGCGTCGGGGCCACTCCCGCATTGTTGATCAAGGCGTTCAATTCTCCGAAACGGCGTTGCGCTTCGGTAACCAGTCGGGTCCTGTCCGCCGCTACGCTCACGTCGGCCCGGATATAATAGGCTTCCGCTCCCAACCGGCGCAGTTCCTCCAGCGCGGGCTCCACGGCTTCCGGCGGCCGCAATCCGGAAATCAGAATGTCGAAACCGCTTTGAGCCAGATGCCGGGAAATGCCGAAGCCAATGCCCCTGCCGCCGCCGGTTATTATGGCCGTTTTCCGCGCCGGTTGGGCCATGGCCTACCCTTTCTCCGCGACGCCGTTGCCGAAGAAAGTGTAATCCGGTTGGTTTTTGGCGATTCGCCCCACATACAAGGCCGCTTCGCGCAAGTGATAGTCTCCCCACATGCTCGATTCTCCCCGCGGTACTCCCCGGCCTCCCGGAACATGGTCCCATCCGTTGGGACGATGGTAAACCGAATGCAGGAGAAGCCCTTGATGTTCCGGATTCTTGCTGAGATAGGGTTCCTTAAGCAGCGCGTCGAGCACCGTAAGGCCCGCGCTCCAGTAGCGGGCGCCTTCGGCGCGGCCGCGTTTTTGCAGTTCGCGTCCCAGGCGCAAAAGGCCTTGCGCTGCGATGGCGGCTGCGGAGCTGTCGACGGGTTCATGCGGATTTTCGGGATCCGCAGGCCTATCGGCGAAATCTCCCAGCTTATGCAATCCGGGCGCACCGGTGTCCCAATAGGGAATACCGTCGGTGGGCGATTGGTCGAGGTAGAAATCGGCCGTGGCCAAACCGGCTTTCAGAAAAGGCGCTTCCGCCGATTCCCTACCTCCGAGCGGAATGAATTCCGCATCCGGAAGACTGCTTAGGAATTCCAGCTGTTCCGCGCATCCCAGGAGTATCCAGGCTTGGCCGCGAGTCCAGGTGGTGAAGGGGGAATAGCCCTGCTGCGAATTCGGGCAACGGTAGCTGCCGTCGTTGGTGTTGAAAATGCTTTCATGCGCCACGCGGCCGCGCATGTCGTAGGCGTCGCGCCCTTCGCCGTAATAGACTGCGTAGTCGGCGGTGACGCGGGCATGCCGGAGGAGTCGGTCGAGAAGCGATATGTACCGGTCTTTTTCCCCCAGCAGGGCATGGCCCAGCGAATGGGACAGCGCCAGGGCGCGCAGCGAGCGGATGGTGTCGGCGAACAAAGAATGGGGACCGTTGAAGGAGTAGATGTACCCGTCGCCGTTTCCGATATCCGTCCAGCGCATGGCCTGCACCGCCCCGCTGCTTTTCAAGGCCAATTCGTAAAAGGATAATTCCCATTCATCCCGCGGAATGCGGCCTTCGAGCATGAGCCTGCGCAAATTGCCGTAAGTACTGACGTTGTTGAAGCCATGGTCATGCACCCCCACATGGGTGATGTGTCGGGCCATGAAACGGCGGGTTTTCCCGCGGGCGTCGTCGAGAAAGGCGGTTTCGCCGGTGGCGTCGAATTGCAGCAGGGAGGAACCGAATTGAAACCCCTGGGTCCAATCGGTCCAACCTCGCGATTCGTATCTGCCTTCCACCGTGAATACGGGGGAACCGTGATTCGAATCCCAGGATTCTTCAATGGACGCGAGTTTGGAAGCCGAAAGCTCCCACATCCGGTCCAACGCGGAAAGCATCCCGGCGGGGCGCAGGGAATCATCTATGCGCAACATGTCTCAGACCGTTCTCCCCTTGCGAAGGTGGATGATGAGCAGCTTGCAGTCGGTCAGGGCCCGGTAGGTATGCTTGAGTACCGCGTCGAATTGCAGCGCGTCCCCTTCTTTGAGAAGGTGGGGTTCGTCGTTGAGCATGATTTCCACGCTGCCCTGCAATGTCCAGCAGATTTCGATGTCGTTGTGATGGATTTCGGGCCGGCTTACCGAACCCCCGCCCAACGATGTGCCCAGAAAACATTGCAGGTTCATGAAGTTGATGTGTTGGAACTGGAAACTGCCGGAGGTGTAATGCTGAGCCGTCACCAACTGCTTGTGCTTCGATTCGGCCAGTCCCAATAAATCGGAGGCGGCGATGCCGAAGGCCTTGCCGAGCCGGTAAATGGTTTCCAATTCGGGACTGGCCTGATTCCTTTCGATGCGGGATATGACGGCGGTGGAAATGCCGGACACATGCGCGATATCGGCGATGGTGAAGCCCTGTGACTTGCGTAAACTCCGCAATATCGAAAAATCATAGTTATCGGCGCGCCCGGCAGGCTTGTCGACAATGTCTTCAATGAGGTCGGTGTCTTCAGTGTCATGTTCCATAGGGCTGTTTCGTTCCGATTGTTGCATCATGTGTGTATTTCCCACGCCGTCCGTTTCAGGCCGGCTTTCTCCGGATTACCTGGAAGACGAGCACCGCGACGACGAAGGCTCCGGCGATGGTCGCGCCTATCATGCCTCCTTTGTCCCAAATGCTCCACGAGGCGGCTATGAGCGCGCCGACCGTGGCGATTCCCATCAGGGTGTTCCACACGACGCGGGTGCCGCCGGTCACCATCTGATCGCCCATCAGCCTTTTCGAATTCATCATCAGCAAAAAGGTGAAGTAGGCGATGGGAAGGAAAATCATGGCTATGATGGAGGTGGGAACCGCCAGCCAGAAGGCCGTCTTGCCCGACCATACGAATGGACCCAGCGCGCCTACCGAGGCCAGCAGGATGCCGACGCGATGGGCCTTGCTTCCCTGCGGCACTCCCAGCATTTCGCACATTACGAATCCCGAGATGAGCATGAGCATTACGATGGTGGAAACGCCCATTCCCAACACTCCGAAACCGAAGACCATGTTGGCGACGGTGCTGCCGGTAAGCGGCGCGAGCGATTCGGAAAGGTGAAAAGCGTCGCGTTTCACCAACATAGCGGCCATGCGCCTGTCGCCTTCGGGCATGGCGGCGCGCAGCACGGATTTCGATTCCGCGTCGAGGGAGGCGTAGGCGCCGCCGGTTTCGGCTGCCAATCGCGCATCCAGAAGCCCGTGGTATTGGTTTACCAGACCCGCAGGGGCATTTCCTTCCAGAAGTCCGGTGCCGGGCTTGCCGTGGAATTGGCTGGCGGCGGCGATGGCAACGCAGGCGGTTACCAATACGAAGGGAATAACCATGCCTGTGCTCAAATCGAAAATGGCCAAGCCCCGGAACTGTTTGTCCCATCCCCGAGCTTTCATGGAGTAGGGGAGAAGAAAGGTCATGTTGATGCCTACGGCCGCAGCGGCCGCCGCAATCATCACGTCGCGCTGCTGGGAGAGAATGCGGTCGGTCCAGAAAGAACGGAATTCAGGGGATACCAGTTCCAGATGGGGAAGCAGGGAAGCCGCCGGATTATTCCATTGGGAAAGGCTGGGAACGAATCCCGCGAAAATCTCGCCCCAGGGTAGGCCGTCGCCGGTCAACGCCAATTTGAGCACCACGCCGAAAAAGCTGAGTACGACCAACGCCACCAGGGTTTTCAGCAGTTTTTCGAATACCTTGACCCCGGTTCCCTTGCGGTCATAGGTCATGACCAATGACAAGGCGATTCCCAGGAGCAAGGCGCAAATCACGATTTTACCGCCCGTATCGCCCAGAAAACCTTGGGGCCCCAGCAAGCCGGGCAGCAGATTCTGCTGCACCACCGCCGTGCTCAGGCTGAATTGCGGCAGACACCAGACCATGCTCGCCAATAAAGAGGCGATGGCCCATCCCCATCCCAGCACCGGATTGATATGACGGTTAATGGCGGCGAAAGGCCTTTCCTGGGTCGACAGGGTAACATAGGAGATGGCCGAAAGCATGATGACACCCAGTACCACCGCCACCAATTGCAGCCACAGCATGGTATAGCCGGCCAGTACGCCCAGAAACAGCGCTCCGGAAAGGGAGCCGCCGCCCAGGGTGATGGCGCTTTGCAGCCATCCCGGTCCCGAGAGCTTGATGTAGGCCTTGGCGGTGGCGCGCTTGCCTTGCGCCTGTGCTTCGGTAAGGAGGGCGCGATCCTTTTCAACCTGGGAAAGCGATTCGACGCGGGCAGTTTCCGCCGATGCTTGGGGAGAGAGGGAACTTTTCATGGTGTGACCTCGGAGATGGTTGGAGTGGGAGCGGGAGAATCGGGTAAAGACAGGGAATCCATGGAATCCCATGCGGGGAAGGAGCGTACGCCCAGCGCATGGGAATTCACTTCGCGTAGCGAAAGCATTCCGTTTTCGACGCGCAATCCGATGATTCCGTCGGACTGCCTTTCATAAAGGGAGGGAAATTCACGCAAGGCGTCTTCGCCTTCGGACGCCGGGGTGAACCGGAAGCCCCTTATATAATGGTGGCCGTTACGCTCGCTATGGGTGATGCCCAGGGCCGCGGCGATGCATAAGTCCTGGTGCAAGGGAACGACGGGAACGGTGGTGAGATCCTCGGACGAAAGCACAGGCACCGCCGGCGGCGGGGTTTCACGGATGCTTTTGAAGCTGTGAAGGGTGCGGAATACGCCTTTGCATAATTTGGCGGATACGCCGCTGTATCCCATCGACAAGGCGGTGTCGATGGTCGAGTCCTCGTTGTCGGATTCGTCGATGATGACGGGCTTATGGGAAAGAACCGCCCGCAGGGCCGGAACCACGGCTTGCGAAAGGGAGGCCTGCCTGGCCACCGGTTGTTCAATCCATAATATCCTGCGCCATAGTTCTTTGAGCAGACTCTCGCTCCTGATATTTTCCATGAAGCTCGCGAACGAATCCATATCCGGAAACTGTTCGTTGCCGTCCAGCGTGGCGGCGTAATCCAGCCCGGATTTTTCCAATACCCGGGAAATGTTTTTCAACCGCTCCAGCGACTCTACGGGATTACCCGTCACTTTGATTTTGAAATAACGCGGTTTATATACGGCGATGACCTGCTCGAGGCTTTCCGGTAGCCCGTCTCCCACCGCCTTGGGGATGTCAGTGGTGAAAATGAAGTCGGCCAGTCCGATGGTATGCCTATAGGCCATTAACTCCACCGGGGATGCGGGCAGCAATTCGGGCCAATTGCCCGGCACGTCCAAAAGGCCTGATCGGAGGGCGGCATGAAAAGGTGTGCCGGTAAAGCGGCAGACGCCGTCAATCAGAGCGGCATCCAGCAAGGCGATGCCGAATCCGGCCGTAAGCCCGTTGAGTCCGGCGGCGGATAGATTTTTGCGGATGGCGGGTTCCAAAGAGGCGTGCAGTCCATAAACCGTATCGTGGTCTGCCTGCAAATAAGCTTTGCTGGCCACATCCAGACCGAAGAGCAAATCCGTTTCGTTTTCGGGAACCGTTTTGCCAGGGGATTTATCGAACCATAGGGGAGGGATTCCGCAAGCCGATATGCCCGTAGCGGTGGACCCTTGGGCGTTTTCGAAAAGGATGCGCAGGTGAATAATGGGCATTTCCGTCATGGTGGAACGCCCGAAACGAAAGGGAATCCGCGTGAAAACCCGGCGGGAGAAAGCATTGACTTCTTTGAGCTTCCACCTCTGGACCGTCATTTGCGAAGGCTCCTGAAAATAATCCGCTGCATAGCCAGAATTGAATTTACCGTCATAATGTGTATTCGTCAAAATATATCATGACTTTTTATTTCCCGTGCTATATATTTATGGAGATTTCATGCCTTGGAGCATATGTGGCGTTGGATTTGAAGAAAATACCCACCATTAAGACCGCGGAAGCTTTCAGGGAGCGTCTCGGGGTTCTGGGCCTGGAATTGCCGATTGACGATAAAATCCTTGAATCCGGCGAATCTCCGGTAGGCCGGCCCCTGGATATAGGATCTTTCCGCCTGGGAAACCGCTATGCCATCCATCCCATGGAAGGCTGGGACGCCACGCCGGATGGACTGCCCACTCCGGAGGTGTTTCGCCGATGGGACCGGTTCGCGCTTTCGGGGGCGAAGTTGTTGTGGGGTATGGAGGCGGTGGCCGTACACCCCGATGGAAGGGCCAATCCCAACCAACTCATATTGAACGAGCGCTCATTGCAGGCCATCGCCAAGGGAATGGACCATGCGCGCGAACTGCATGTCCGGCGTTTCGGAACCGCCGACGATTTGATGATGGGATTGCAATTGACCCACTCGGGACGCTTCTGCCGTCCCAACGCCAAGGATGTCTTGGAACCCAAAATCGCCTACGCTCATCCCATATTGAATCCCAAGTTCAATCTGCCCATGGACTATCCCGTCTTGACCGACGACGAGGTGGAGCGGTTGATTGAGGATTTCATCCATGCCGCGGTGCTGACGGAGAAGGCCGGCATCACCTTCGTCGATATCAAGCAATGCCATGGATATCTCTTGCATGAATTCCTGTCCGCGTTCACACGCAAGGGACGTTTCGGGGGTGATACCCTCGAGCAGCGCTCCGAAGTAGCCCGCCGCATCATCACCGGCATCCGGACGGCGGCTCCCGGGCTCACACTGGGCGTGCGCCTGTCGGCTTTCGACTTCGTGCCTTTCCGGCCCGATCCCGGAGGCGCCGTGAACGGAAATCCCGGACCCGGAATACCGGAGGATTTCACCGGGTTTTTGCCGTACCGGTTCGGTTTCGGTGTCAATCCCCACAATCCGATCGAATACGATTTGACGGAGCCCAAGCGTTATTTGGGCATGCTCAAGGAATGGGGCGTTTCCGTGGTAAACATCTCCTGCGGGTCGCCTTATTACAATCCGCATATCCAACGCCCGGCGTTATACCCTCCCTCAGACGGTTATCAGCCGGCCGAAGACCCCCTGGTGAACGTGGCGCGCCAGGCGGCCGTGGTGCGCGAACTCAAACGCGCCGTTCCGGATTTACCCCTGGTGGCTTCGGGACTTACCTATTTGCAGGAATTCTTTCCCCAAGTGGCGCAAGCCTTGGTGCGCGAGGGTTGGACGGACATCGTGGGCATGGGCAGGATGGTGCTTTCGTATCCCGACATCATCGCCGATTCGTTGGAGAAGGGGGAAATCTCCACCCGCATGATTTGTCGGACCTTTTCGGATTGCACCACGGCGCCGCGCAACGGCCTCAAGTCCGGCTGCTATCCCTTGGACGATCATTACAAGAAAATGGAAGAAGCCGAGGCGCTGAAACAGGCCAAGAAGGCGGGGAAAGAGAGGCTCAAAGCCATGGCATTACCCGGCGCCTCGATATTAGTCAATCCCCTCAAGCCGGTCTGAAAAGCGGCTTGACTATGCGGGCGCCGCCTATGAGACGGTCGCCTTCGAAAAAAACGGCCGATTGGCCGGGGCTTACGCAAAAACCCGGCTCATGCATGCGGACGGTCAGGCGTCCATTCCCTTCATTGCGCACTTCCGCGGGTTTCACCGGAGCACGATAGCGGATTTGCACCAGGCATTCGCGGGTTTCGAAAGGCTCGCAGAAAAAATTCGCCGCTTCGGCCGTGAATCCATCGCTGTATAAATCCTCTTTGCGTCCCAATACCAGAGTGTTGGTTTCCATTTCCAGGCTTTTTACATAAAGGGGCTCGCTGGCGGCCACCCCGATGCCTTTGCGTTGTCCCACAGTGTAATAGGTGAGCCCCCGGTGGCGTCCCAACTCCTCTCCGCCGGGACCCCGAATCACGCCTTCGGGTATCATCCTCTCTTCTTTCCGGGCGCGCGCTTCGATGAAAGTGCGGTAATTGCCGTTGGGTATGAAACAGATATCCTGGCTCTCGCTTTTCTGCGCGGTTCGCAGTCCCGCCGTTTCGGCCATTTCGCGCACTTCGCGTTTGTTCAGCCGCCCGAGTGGAAACAGGGTGTTCCGCAGGGTAGCGGGAGGAATGCCCCACAGGAAATAACTCTGGTCCTTGCCGGGATCGTCTCCGCGCAAGATATAGGAGCGTCCGTCCAGCTCGTGGGTGGCCGCGTAATGGCCGGTGGCCAGCTTGGCGGCCCCGATGGAGCGCGCACTTTTCCACAAGGCGTCCCATTTAACGAAACTGTTACAGTTTACACAGGGGTTGGGCGTATGGCCTTCCAGATAGGCTTCGTAAAAGGGTTGGATGACCCTTTCCTCGAAATCCTCCTGCATGTCCAGGGTATAATGCGGAATGCCGATTTGGTCGCAGACGCGCTTGGCGTCCATGGCGCTGTCGACGGTGCAGCAGGTTTTGTCTTCGTCGATTCCGGATTCCTCGTCGCAGGGAGGAGTCCATAATTTCATGGTGATGCCCACGGCATTGTATCCGGCCTGCTTGATAAGCAAAGCCGCCACGGAGGAGTCCACGCCGCCGCTCATGGCGACGGCCACCAATTCGGCGCCGGGTAAGGGTTCTTGCTGCGTCATAATGGATTCCGGGATGCCGGTATGGCCGAAACAAGGTAATAAATGCTAGAATCTTCCCCATGGAGCCCGCAATAGCTGATAAGCGCAGCCTCCATCGCTTTGCGCACATGCGCCTTCTCTATCAGGTTTCCGGGTGGATATTTGTCGGTTTGGGTGCGATTGGGGCCGTATTGCCGCTTCTTCCCACCACTCCATTCATTCTCCTGGCGGCTTTCTGTTTCGCGCGCGGCTCGCACCAGGCCCATGCCTGGCTGCTGGAAAACCGGATTTTCGGGCCGGTATTGAGGGATTGGGAAAATGGAGGGGCCATATCCTGGCGTACTAAATGCGTCGCCGCCTCCATGCTCCTGACCTTGGTGGGATACCAGATCCTTTTCGGAGACCGTCCCCTCGCGGTGAGGATTCTGGTAGGGCTGATAGCGTCCGGAGTGTTGATTTTCATCTTCTCGCGGCCTTCCCGACCAAAACACGACTAGCCGGATAAAATTGTTAAGATTCAATCCGTGTCCGGGATATTCCCAATTACCACGGTATTCTCCAACTGACAAAAAAAGACAACACGGAAGGGCAGCCGACTTATTTCCGACTTCACATCCCCTTCGCGATGTGCTAGAATAGCGGCACTCAATGCAACACGATTCACAAAACCATGGCCGAAAATGTCCGCGCTGAAACCTCCGAGAGAACAAAATGGAATTCTCGCTTAACACCGTTACCAACTGGCTTACTCCGGGCCGCGACAAGATTCCCGATAGAGGCGTCGATTACCTCGAGATATACCGCAATTCCCTGGAATTGGATTTCAAAGCCTATGATCCCGAATTCAAGCTGCTCAAATGGCTGGGATCGGGCGGATTCTGCGACGTATTCCTCGCTCCCGACGTCGATGTCGTAGGCAAGGGAAAGCACAGCCTCGTTTTGCGGGTGTTGCGGCCATCGTTATACCGTTCGCCGCAGGTGATGGCGAACAACCGCATCGTCAAGACCTTCATGACCGAGATTTTCTACAACACCTTTCTCACGTCGCAGAACGTGCGCAACGTGGTGAAGATTTACGATTATGGAAACCTCCACAACAAACATTATTTCACCATGATGGAATACGTGGACGGTCCCAATTTCCAGGATCTCATCAAGCGGGCGCCGCGCGATCTCAAGGAAATGATGCGCCGCATCGTTTTCATCAACGCCGTGGCCGGGGTGGTGGGGGAGCTGCATTTCCGGGGTGTCATCCACCGCGACTTGAAGCCCAGCAATATAATCGTGAAGGGTTGGGAACCCTATTTGAGCGATTTGGGCGCCGCCCGATGGCTGCATGTACGCGACGACGTGGGGGATGAGCACCTTACCGTACTGGGAACGCCTTCCCATATGTCGTACGAGCAGTTGGAAGGGCAATATTATAAAATCGACAACCGGACGGATATTTTCTCGCTGGGAGCCATGGCCACTTTCGCCTTTACCGGCGTGCATCCCTTCGCCAAGCGCGAAGAGATCAACCATATGGAAATGGGCATAGCCGAATTGGCGAAAGTGGAACCCGACGTGCCCGAAATTCCTTTCGCCAAGGGCAAGAAATTGCGAGATTTCCTGCTGCGCTGCATGCATCGCAACCCCGAGGTAAGGCCCCGGAGCATGGTGGAGTTCCAGCACTTTTTGAACACCTGGATTTTGGAGATATAGCGATGATCATCGCCGTGGATTTCGACGGAACCCTGGTCGATCATGAATACCCGCGTATCGGCGCTCTCAAGGAAGGCGGCCGGGAGGCGTTGAAGGCGTTCAAGAAGGCCGGCCATAAAATCGTCATCTGGACCTGCCGCTCCGGAGAAAGCGAAGCCGAGGTCCGCCGCTTCCTTATCGATAACGGCATTCCCTTCGATTCCATCAATACGCCGGCCCCGGGAACCGATCTCAGCACCCGGAAAATCTACGCCGACATCTACATCGACGACAAAGGCATGCGTTTCGAGGATAATTGGGAGGAGATGCGCCGCCTGATAGTGGGTAAATGACCCCGCCGGGATGCCCGTAACCAGGCATTTAAGTACTTTGGACGCCTCATGGGAGTCCCCAATCAGTTGTCAGCCACGGCCGGTTTCCGCAAGGCGCCGGCCTTTGCTTTATTCGCTTTCGCCTGCGCCATCGCCGG
>CAYNXV010000054.1:0-15740 GCA_964401245.1 uncultured Bifidobacteriales bacterium
GGATGCGACTGGATATTCATGGACTATCCCGAACAGTTACGTCTCAAGGTGGAATCGGCCTCTGAGGCCTTCCGGCGCGTGGGAGGCCTTACGCCTCCGGATTTTTCCATCGAGCCGTCGCCGCCTTTCGCCTATCGCAACCGCATCCAGGTGCATCGAGATGAAAGCGGCCAGGCCGGATTCATGGGCCGGAAGTCGCGTCGCATCATTCCCTTGCAAGGTTGTCCCATTGCAGTGGAAGGCCTCCAAAGCCTGTTCCGGAAAAAACCGGAGGCCGCCGTACCGGGTCGCTTCCATGCTTTTTCCCATCGGGACGCAAAGGGGTTGGATATTCTGCATTCCGGCGACCGGGACAAAGACGGGGATATCCGCGTTGCGGTGCTGGACAAACCCATCGTTTTCAATTTGCGATGCTTCTTCCAAAGCAACCTCGCCGTCCTGGAAAAATTGATCCCCTATGTGCTGGCCGATTTCACGGAGTCCCCTTCGGGAAGAAAGTGGGAAACGGCGCTGGACCTTTACGGGGGCATCGGACTGTTCGGAGCCTTTTTACGCGAATACTTCGAAAGAGTCGTAGTGGTGGAAGAGAATGTCGAGGCCTTGGGATTCGCCCGCCGGAATATCCCGGGGGACGCGCATGCCTTTCGAGCCGAGCGCGTGGAAGCCTGGGCCCAGGGTGCCAATGCCCTGGTGGATGCCCGTGCCCTAACGGGGGGAGCCGCCGCCTTCGTCGATCCTCCCCGCTCGGGACTCGACCCTGAAGTGGTTCGCCTGTTGGGAACCTTGCCCTTGGAGCGGCTGGTGTATGTATCCTGCAATCCGGTTACCTTGGCGAGGGACTCCGGAAGGTTGGTGACGGAGGGTTGGGAAATAGCCGATGCCCGGTTATTCGATTTTTACCCTCAAACATCTCATATCGAAGCTGTGGTAAAATTCGTCCGGAAACGCGCCACTTGATGGGGGTAACCCCGTTGCATAGGCGGCAACCGAACCCGGACAGGTCGAAATTGCTAAGTTTGGCTGGGTTTGCAAGAATCGGGAGGAACCATGCTGTTAACCGTGCTATTCTGGACCGTATTGATCGCATTGGCCGTGGTTTTCATCAGCGCGGCGGTAACCACCCTGCGCCGGGGCGCTCAAAATGCGGAAAATTCGGGGTCGAACGGGGAAGATAATGCTCCGATTTACGCCAGCGGCGTCTTTTCGCTGATTCGGAAATCGCCGCGCAACGAGATACTCACCCGCGAACCCTCGCTGGCGGAGATCCAGCAGATTCTATCGCAACCGGCTGCCGCGGCGGTGGCCAATGCCTCGGCCCAGCAATATCTCGACGAGTGGCGGCGGGTGGCGAATATTAGTATTAATAACATCGAAAAAGGGGACAGGGAGGGCGTGCAAACCTACCGGTACCGGGTTCCGGAGAAGTGCGGAGAAAGTTGTTCGATGTTTGCGGGAGATGCCTACGTTACGCGCGAGCAACTCCACAAGCATGCCGAACTCATCCCGCCCTTCCATCTGGGATGTGGCTGCGAGCTTCTTTCCCGTGAGGCTTGGAGCCCCGGTTCGGAAGGAGCGAGTTGGACGCCCATTCTTCCCGATAAGGGCAAATACAGCACACCGGATTGGAGACGCGTTGTCAACCTTTAGCCTTCCCAAAGCCTCCCTGTTTCTTCTCACCGGTTTGCTTCTTACGCTTGAAAAAGCGTTTCCGCAGGGCGGTTCCGCCGTAATCACCCTCGTCATGCCCGTAGGCGCCCGTCAATTGGGTATGGGTGAAACCGGTGTGGCCCTTTCGGACGACGTTTTCGGGACCTTCTGGAATCCCGCGGGCTTGGCTTTCGGTCCGCTTGCCAACGAATGGGAAAAGGTGCTCGACCGGAACTACGTCTCCAATGACATAGCCATGCGCCATTCGTTCACCGCCCTGGCCGCCAAGCCTCGCTCCGGCTTTCTCATCCGGCCCTTGGTCTGGGCGGGAACCCGCGACGGATTGATGCGCTTCGACGGAAAATCCTGGCGCGATTACCATGAATACGTTTTGGAACAAGGCGATAAAATCGACGCGGTGGTCAGGCGTTACATCGGAACCGGCGACGGGCTCGACAGCCTGGTCGCCAAGGTTCGAGAATACAATCGAATCAAGTCCGACAGGGACTTCGAGGATCGCATCAGCCTCCGCCTGCCCTATAATCTCATGTTCCGGGATTCCGTAACGGCCATGGTACTCGACCCTTCCGATCGCCTTTGGGTAGGCACCACGGGCGGATTGTTCCGATTCGATGGGTCGGGATGGAAGGCCTTCACCAACGAACCCGAATTGCTGGTGCTTTCCGCCCCCGGTACCGGCCCGACCCGGCTCACCGAAATCGCGTCGGAATCGCTGGAAGGGGGAGCGACCGAACCCGATACGGCTAAGGCATCCGATTCCACCCTGGCGGCACCCGGCGACACCGCTACCGTAGACACCACGGTGGTGGAAGGCATCACCCAGGATTCGGCGGCGGCACCCACGGCGCCGAATCCCGTGGCATCTCAAGCTCCCCCGGTGAAAGCCATCGAATTGACCGGGCGCGAAAGGCGCAAGGCGATAACGGCCTTGGCCATCAAAGGCTCAAGCGTATGGATAGGCACCGAAGACGGTTTGTACGAATACCGGGGCAATATCGTTTCGAGTCGGGGCGATGGACTTCTTCCCAGTCGGCATATCACCTCGCTGGGCACGCACGAGGACATCGACCGCGTGTATGTAGGTCTGCAAGGGGCGGGAATCGCGCGTTACACCCCTCCCACCTCTTCGCAGGCGGCGGCCCGGTGGAGGCTGTTCACCCAGGCGGACGGCCTCCTGGACGCTACCCCTTCGCGCCTGCTTGTCGACAAGTACGGGCATGTCTGGGCGGCCCATCAAAACGGCGTATCGCATTTTTCGCTGCGCTCATGGGAAAAAATCCATTTCAAGAACCAAGCCGTGCGTACCCTGGCCCTTGATGACGACGATAATATCTGGATAGGCACTTCGGAAGGCGCCTGGAAGCATACCCCGAATTACACCAACCCCAAGGGCCGCGCGGCCATGCGGAGCGAGGGGGCCTCCGCCGACGACAAGGCAAACGAAATCAAGGGAGACTGGGTGCATTTCCATTCGGGAAACGGACTGGCGCACAAAAACGTTATCGATATCAAGACCCAGGGACGCGATGTCTGGTTCATCACCGAAGCGGGCGTCGAAAGGTACAACAGCGCCAAGACCCAGACGGGTTTCTTTTTCGAAAAACTGCTGCCGGTGTTGAACCTGCCCGACCTCTATCATGCTTATATGGGAACCACCTTTCCGGTGGAGGAGTGGGGCACAATCGGAGGTTTCATCAATTACGTCTCTTTCGGATCGAACGACCAGACCAACCAGGAGGGAGACATCATCACCAGCTTCAATTCCTACGAGTTGGTGGGAGCATTGTCGTACGGTACCAAACTCCGCCGTAATCTGGGGTTGGGAATCAACGCCAAGTTCATCTATTCGGCATTGGCGCAAGGCATCACCTCCAGCGGGGAGCGCACCGACGGCATAGCCGCCAGCTACGCCTTCGACGCGGGTCTTATCTGGAAGAATGTGTATTTCGAGGGCTTCAGCCTGGGAGCCATGCTGCAGAACATGGGGCCGGCGGTATTCTACGTGGATCAGGCCCAGGCCGATCCCATCCCCTTCACCTGGAAGGTGGGCATGGCCTATGACGTCATCCGCAATCCAAACCATAAGCTGGTGGTGGCGGCCGATGCCAACCGCGAGGCGGTTTACCGCGAAAAGAACTCGGCGGCCCCGGTGTATATCGGCGCCTGGAAGGACATCGTTTATCCGTTTGAAGACAAGGATCACACCATGATGGAGGTGTTCGAGGAGAACGTGCGCCTTTCGGTTTTCAATATGGGCGCCGAATACGTCTATGCCAACGTGGCGGCATTCCGGTCCGGTTATCTATATGACCGCAGCGGCAAACGCAGCGAGCTCGACGTGGGCCTGGGTTTCATGCTTTCCGACATCCTGCAGGTGGACGGCACCTATATCAAGTCCTTCGACGACGGCATACGCGACGGGCAAACCCGCTTCAGCATCATCATGCGCTTTTAAGAGTCGCTTTCCCCTATTCCATACCCGTTCAAAATTGTCCAGATCCATCTTTTAAAGGTGGATCTGGACAATTCACCGCGCTTTTTTTTACAATTTGACCATGTATACCCGTCATTTGGCTGGCATTTTGCAGGAACGGTTCCGGACTTTCCGATCCGTTTATGTCCATGGAATGAGGCAGGTGGGTAAAACCACCCTTTGCCGAACCTCATTCCCGGACCTCCCTTATGCCTCCCTCGAAAATCCGGACACACGGACCTTCGCTCTTGAGGATCCGCGCGGATTTCTGGCGGGCTTTCCCGATGGGGCCATACTTGATGAAATACAGAAGGCTCCCAACCTGCTTTCGTATCTCCAGCAGATCATTGATGAAAATCGGGGCAAGTTTGTCCTAACAGGTTCTCAGAATCTCCTCCTCATGGAAGGCGTCAGTCAGTCCCTGGCGGGCCGCATCAACGTATTGCATATGTCGCCCTTAAGCCGTTCCGAAATCGCGGGGCGCAATCTTTCCAATCCATTGGAAGGTGAATTCACGGGCGAATCCATCCATGGACAAAGAGAGGAGGATCTGTGGCGGGAAATATTCCTGGGAGGCTTTCCGCAACCCCGTCAATTTCCCGATACCTTGATTCCTTGGGCCGATTCCTATATCTCAACCTACCTGGAAAGGGATGCGCGCAGCCTCCTGCGAATTCAGGACCTTGGACTTTTCCAACGCTTTCTGACTCTGTGCGCCGCGCGGAGCGGACAATTACTGAACATCGCTTCGCTGGCCTCGGATTCCGGAGTCAGTGAAGCCCAGTGTCGGAGATGGCTGGGAGTATTCCAGGTTTCGGAGATTGTGTTTCTTCTTCAGCCCTTTCACGAAAACCTGGGGAAGAGGGTCATCAAGTCCCCCAAATTATATTTCACCGATACCGGGTTGCTGTGCCGGTTGCTGGGTATTGCCTCCCCACAGGACATCATCAGGCATCCCCTGATGGGCGCTTTGTTCGAAACGTTCATCGTGAATGAATTACGCAAATCCCTATGGAACAAAGGCATCAAGCCTTACGAATATTTCTGGAGGGAGAAAACCGGTATTGAAATCGATTATCTCCTGCTGGACGGGATTCGCCAAATTGCTTTCGAATGCAAGGCAGGCCGCACGCTGGATTCCAGCCATCTGAAAAATCTGCAAACGTATTTGCGGCTTCGGGGAGATTCAGAAACCACAGCATTCGCCGTTTACGGTGGCGACCAGGAGGTAACTCGGTCAGGAGTCCGATTAATTCCGTGGTGGAGAATATGAATTGCCACAGTCTTCACGCCAGCCGGTCGAAGACACCGCTGATGCGGTCCGAAATGGCCTCGTTCACCGCCGAGGAGTTGTAATAACCCGAATGGATACGGTTCTTGGCGATATTGATGCGCTCGTCCCGGGATAACTTGGGAGGCATGGATTTATCGCTTCCTTCCGCTTTGGCGGCCGGGGACGACGCCTTCGCGCCGGGCTGTTTACGGCCGGGAAGCAACTGGGCTGCGTTTATGGCGTCTATTCGCGTCATAGCAAGCTTCATGGCGCATCCCTCATTACCGGAGCCACCATGTCCTATTCCGTATATCGGAGGGGCGGTCCAGCCGCTTTAACTTTTTTGTTAGCTTTTTTCCGCCGTTGGGCCGTTTGCACATCGGTTTTTGCGTTTTTACAGAAATTTTCCAGCGAGTGCCTATGTCCCGCATCGTGTGTAAATTCGGCGGCACCAGCGTAGCCGACCATTCCCAATTCCTGAAAATCCAATCCATCGTCGCGGCGAATCCGAAGCGGCGGGTGGTGGTGCCGTCGGCTCCGGGAAAACGGCCGGGCCAGGAAACCAAAATCACCGACCTGTTATACCTCTGCCACGAAATGGCGGAGCAAAAGCTGGACTTCGCCACTCCCTTCAACTTGATACGGGAACGATTCCTGGAAATCGAGCGGATGTCGGGAGTGGGGACGGACATGATTTCCGAACTCGCCGAAGTACGCAAGCGTATCGAATCGGGGGCGTCGCGCGACTATGCGGCCTCTCGCGGAGAATACCTATGCGGCCGTTTGATGGCGGCTTTTTTGCGGGCCGAATTCATCGACCCCGAGACCTGCATCTTTTTCGACAAAACGGGCAAGCTCGATGAGCGCACCTACGGAGCCCTTCGCGACAGGATGTCCGACGTGTCCAAGCTCTACGTGTTGCCCGGCTTTTACGGACAGGACGCCCATGGCAATATCAAGACCTTTTCGCGGGGCGGCTCTGACATCACGGGAGCCATAGCGGCGCGCGCCATTGGCGCCGAACTCTACGAAAACTGGACCGATGTGTCGGGATTGCTCATGGCCGATCCCCGCATCGTCGAGAATCCCGCGCCTCTTGATGAGGTGAGCTACCGGGAAATCCGCGAGCTATCCTATATGGGCGCCAGCGTTTTCCATGACGAGGCCATTTCCCCCGTGCGCGAAGCCGGTATTCCCATCAATATCCGCAATACCAATCTTCCCGACGATCCGGGAACGCGCATCGTGGCCAAATTGCCGGACATTACCAAATACGACATTGCCGGCATTGCCGGAAAGAAAAATTTCTCCATGTTCAGTCTCGAAAAAAACATGATGAACAAGGAAATCGGTTTCGCCCGCCGCGTACTCGGCATTTTTGAAACGCGCGGAGTGAGCATCGAGCATTGCCCCTCCAGCATCGACAGCATGAGCGTGGTGGTTTCCAGCGAGGAAATCGGAGACAAGGCCGATCTCATCATCGAGGATTTGCAGCGCATACTCGAGCCCGACCGCATCGACGTGCAGCACGACCTGTCGCTCATCGCCACCGTGGGCGAAGGCTTGGCGCATCAAGTGGGCATGGCGGCCAAGGTCTTTACCGCCCTGGCTGAGGCCAAGGTGAATATCCGTATCATCGATCAAGGCGCGTCGGAACTGAACATCATCGTGGGCGTGAGCAACGGTCATTACGCGCCGGCCATACGCGCGCTATACAGCGCCTTCATCACCTGAATCCTTCTCCGTGGCCACGCCTGCTCCCCAGTGGTATTTCTACGTGGTGCGCGCCGACGCCAAATGGCTTTACGCGGGAATCACCCTGGACGTGGAGCGCCGCTTCCGCGAGCATGTGGAAGGCTCGGGCAAAGGGTCCAAGTTCCTGCGGGCCCATGCCCGCCTGGAGCTGGTATTCCAATGCGAAGCGGGCGACAAGTCTTCCGCCCTCAAATTGGAATACCGGTTCAAGCGCCTGCCCAAAGCCGCCAAGGAAAGAGCCGTAAAAACCGGAAAGCTCGAAGTCGAGGCCTGAATCGCCGGTTCAGTTTTTGGCCGGTTGGGGACAAAACTCGCCGCTACGCGCCAACGGTGGGACCATATCGTCGGCGTCGGTGAGGTAACCTTCCCGTTTCCTGCAGCGCAAAAAGATATAGTCCCGCATGGAAGGGATAAAGAGGTGGGCCAGGCGATGGAGCTCCCAATGCTTCAGGAAGCGGGCGGCCGTCCAAGCCTTGGCGCCGACTGAAGTCGGCGGCTCGAAATCGGTGAAGCAATCCTCTACCACCATTCCTCCGCAGTCCCGCACCCAGGCGCGGCATTCGGCAGCAACCGGTTCGCGATGATGCGCGTAATAGACGAAATCCTTATCCATGGTTTCCTGCGGGTTTCGCCCACGCAGCAAAGCCGCGCGATTTTCAAAGCGGGCGAAATTGGGAACACACAGGAGAAGTTCTCCCTCGGGTTTAAGTATGTGGAATAGCCGCTTCAGGAAAAAATGCGGAGCGACGGGAAAATGTTCCAGGATTTGATCGCAAAGGATGAGATCGAAGGAGTTTTCCGAAAAAGGCAATTCGTCGCGTAAAAGCTCCAAGGCATGACCGGAGATGCCTTCCTGCCGAAAACGCTCCCCCCATTCCTTTTCCAATTCGTGATAGGCGACGGTGACTTGCGCGTCCAGCTCCCGTTTTAGGAGGCTGGAAAGTATCGAAGCTCCGATTTCCAACACCTCCGCTCCCGTCGGCAGGTTGGGCAATCTATGCGTCAACCACAAATAACGACGCCAATGCGCCGAGATATAGTGCCGGGCCGCTTCGGTATCATGCTGGTAACGGACGGCTGCATAGGACGCTTCCAACATGCGGCTGGCGTCTGCGTAGGAACGGGAGGGGAGGATATTGTGATTCGGCATGCAAGCAGCAAAAAACCCAAAGGGATGGGACCATTATAGGTTGTCTACAACCTCGGCGGCAACCGGAACGGTAAGGGAAAGCGGGAAGATTTTTCCATCCCGATGCAATTCTTGCCTCAATTTCGGCCTCTCGGCCCGCACAGAACAGAATTGGCGGCGGTTTTGTGCTGGCACGGGGCTTGCGTATCTCATTGAGTTGAAGAAGAACTTAAAGAAAAGCAGCATGTCTATGAGCTCGCCCATCGATTCCTACAATCCCGCCGCCGACCTCGGAGAGCGTACCGTACGCACCCGGCTCGGAGAAGCCGCTTTGCAGGCCGCTTCGGGAATGCGCGGAGAGAAGAAGGACGATGAACAGCTGTGGAAAGTGAGTCAGCAATTCGAAGCCATGTTTTTGGGCCAGATGTATAAGGCCATGCGCAAAAACAGCGGCGAATCCGAATATTCCGAGCCGTCGCCGGGGAGGGAAATCTTCACGGAAATGCTGGATCAGGAATACGCGCAGATGGGGTTGCGTTCATCCCTGAACCGGGGAGAATCGATTCGGAATAACGCCCTCACGGGCATGACCAACAGCCTCGCGGCGCAAATCTACCGATCGCTCAAACGCGCCTCGGGTGATGCCGTTCCCGGCGGAGTCGCGGGCCCGGCCGGGCAAGGCCAAGGCTTGGCTACGCCCATTTCCAACCCGCCGGCTTCGGGCAGGTTGAGCGCGGAGAAGTTGGCTCCCATCGTGGAAGACGCTTCGCGCACATACGGAGTTCCGCAAAACCTCATCCTGAGCGTCATCCGCCAGGAATCGGGGTTCAATCCCGTGGCGGTTTCCAAAGCCGGAGCCAAAGGGTTGATGCAAATCATGGACACCACGGCGCAGGATCTGGATTTGAAAAACGTCTACGATCCTCGTGAGAACGTCATGGCCGGAACCCGCTATTTGCGCAATATGTTGACCCGCTACGGCGGCAACGAAAGCCTGGCTTTGGCCGGATATAATGCCGGACCCGGAAATGTGGACAAATACGGAGGCATTCCTCCTTTTGCCGAGACCCGGAATTACGTGGAATCGGTACTCGGCATGAAGAACAGACTGGATGCAAAACAAAGCCAAGGAGACGGCGAATGAATGAGCAGGGACTGGCGAGATTACGCGAAGAATTGGAACGCGAAGACGAGCTTCCGGCGCAGGAGCGGGCGCGGTTGGCCGATTTCCTTATCGGCAACCTCCAAAAGCAGCGCGAGGGATATGTCCGCTATCTGGAACTGGCCGGGAGGCAGCGCCTCGCGCTCATCCGCAACAACCTCGAAGAAAACCAGCGGACCAACGAAGAGTCCGACGCCCTATGCGACGAACTGACCCACATGGAGCAACAAAGGCTGGCTTTGACGGATCGCATTCTGGGCAGGGTTGATTCGCCCTTTCCCACGCGCACCCCTCAGGCTCCCGCCAAATGCGAAGAGATATACCCCCTATTGGACGTAGCGCAGGCGGACAGGCTTCGCGAGGCGCGCGCCCGGCTCGTGGAGGTTACCGCCACCCTGAAAGAGCATCTCGATGTGAACCGATCGCTGGCGGAGAACGCCCGGAAAATCATCCATTCCACCATAGTCATCATGACCGGCGTAGTCTCGCAACCCGAAGAGAGACGGCTGGCCGTATACGGCAAGCAGGGAAAAGTGCGCGCACCTCAATCGCAGGCCCGCAGCCTCTACAACAGGACGGTGTAAGGTGTCTTTATTCAGCTCGCTCAATATAGCCACGCGGGGAATGGCGGCGGCCCAGGCGGCCATCCAGGTCACCGGCCAGAACATTTCCAACGCCAATACCGAAGGATATACCCGCAAGCGAGTCGAATTGAGTCCGGACAGCCGGCGCGACGGCGTGTACGGTTCCATAGGCATGGGAGTGGAAATCGAATCCATAACCCGTATCCGCGACATCTATATCGACCAGCAAATCGCCGAGCAAATAGGCGACAAGGGCAAGGCCGGGGTGATGGACCGCGCGTTGGACAAGTTGGAAGGCCTTTTCGCGGAACCCGGAGACGGAGGCTTCAACCAGCATCTCAACAGTTTCTGGAATGCCTGGCAGGATTTGGCCAACAACCCTTCGGATTTGGCGGCGCGCGGGGCGGTGCGAACCTCGGCGGAAGTAGTGGTCGACCTTTTCCATTCCGTGGAACAGGAGTTGCGGGTTTACCGCGAATCCCAGATGGGGGTACTCGAAAGCGAGGTTCGCAAAGTAAACGGAATTCTGCGCGACATCCACAACCTCAATACCGAAATCGCCGCCCAGGAAGTGGGAAGCAGCAAGGCATCCGCCAACGACATCCGCGATCAGCGCGATTTATTGGTGCGCCAACTGGCTGAAAAGGTGGACGTCAGGTATTTCGAAGACGATACGGGCAGGGTGACCATCACCACCGCCGGTTCGATTCTGGTGGGACCCACCGAAGCGGTGCAATTGGAGTTGTACTCCTCCTCCAAATTGATGCCGGACGGTACCATGAGCCCGGTCAAATCGGAATTGCGATTCGCCGACTCCAAGAAGGTTTTCCTCCCCAATTCCGGCGAGTTGCGCGGACTTTTGGACATCAAGGATTCTCTGGTTCCCAAATACCAGGGCTATCTCGATACCATGGCGAATACCTTGGTGACCCAGGTGAACGGGTTGCACGAGCAGGGATACAATCTCAACCGCAACACCGGAACCTTTTTTTTCGATCCTACCAAAACCACCGCGCAAGGCATCAGCCTGTCGGCATCGGTGGCGAAGGACGCGAACAATATCGCCGCGGCCCCGGGAGGAACCCCGTCACTGCCCGTCAACTTCCTCCCCGTGGGCGGCATTCCGCCTGTGGGCGCTCCCGCGCTCCGGCTGCAGGATATCAACCCCCTTTATCGCGATGTCATTCCCGGTTCGCTCATTCTCGAGTGGAACGGACAGGATTTGGAAGAAGGTCCCGGCAAGGATTACGTGGTGGACTACCAATTGGGCGTCATCCATTTCATCAACTATGCGAAGTATGACCCTGCGGACGGACTTGACGTTACCATGCGCTACCGCGAAAGCGGATATCCCGGAGACGGAGTCGGTTCCCTCGCGCTGGAAATCGCGCAATTGCGGCAAAAGGCGGTACTCAAACCCGATCCCAATGGAGCGCCCACCCAAAGCATAGACCAGTTCTACAGTTCCTTCGTAGGCGAGGTGGGCATCGAACGCAGCCAGGCGAAATCCACCTTCGACACCAAGAGTTTCCTCATCGCGCAATTGGACAATCAGCAGCAGGCGATAGCGGGCGTTTCCCTCGACGAGGAAATGACCAACATGATCAAATTCGAACACAGCTACCAGGCTTCGGCCCGCTTGATCGGCGTAATCAACAACATGCTGGATACGCTGCTCAACATCTAGGAGAACGACCATGTCCACACGCGTAACATTCAGCCAGATAACCACCAATGTGCAGGCCGAGATCAACAAGAACTACGCTCGTCTCGACAAGTTGCAGACTTCGTTGGCTTCGGGAAAACGTATCACGCGTCCTTCCGACGATCCGGTGGCCATTTTAAGCAGCCTGTCCATACGCACCGACCTTTCGCAAACAGGCCAGTTCAAGCGGAACATCGACGACGGTAGGGCCATGATGGCCACCATCGATTCCACGCTGATGACGCAGAATAATCTTTACCAGGCCGCGCGCGAAAGGGCTTTATACGGCGCCAACGATACGCAGGGGGCCCAAGAGCGGACCTTTATCGGCCGTGAAGTCCGGGTGATGCTGGACCAGATGGTGGCGATGGCCAATACGAGCTTCAAAGGGGACTTCATATTTTCAGGGGGCAACACGCAGGTTCCTCCATATGAATTGCGACCCGGCAGCCAGACCTTGACCACGGAGCTTACCGGCGGAACCGTCGGCACCCCCATTCAGGTTTGGGACACCAGCGTCACCGACTCGAACACCCCTACCGGATTCGCCCGCGCCTATCATATGATTCCCGGCAGTTTGAAAGTAGACGGATTCGAGGAAGGCGTGGATTACACCGTCAACTATCAGCGCGGAACCATTACCTTTACTCCTCCCGGCGTCGACGCGATAGCCCAGGCGGGTGGAGGCGGAATCAATCTTTCCTATGAGTGGATTCGCCGGAACGAGCTGGATTTGGACGGCAAGCTCTACCGCGAAGTGGATAAGGGCATCAAGATGCAAATCAACACCACGGCTTCGGATGTTTACGGCGCGCCCAACGAAGACACCACCTGGGACGCCATGATCACCTTGCTGGACGGGTTGTACAACAATCAATCCCCCAAGATGCTCCAAAGCGTGGCCCAGCTCGAAACCGGTTTCAATCGTAGCCTGGGAGCCCAGGCCACCAACGGCGCGCGCATGAACCGACTCGAATACACCGATGAACGCAATACCACCCGTACCGTCGACATGACGCGACTCAAATCGGAGTTGGAGGATGTCGATTTCGCGGAGGCGATTTCGCAATTCCTGTTGCAGCAGTCGGTTTACGACGCCTCGTTACGCACGGCGGCCCGAGCCATTCAGAATACGCTGGCGAACTTCCTGTGAGTATGGCGCGCATGCCTGCGCGCCTAGGTTTCGGAGTCTTCCAAATCCTCTTCTGTCAGGGGTCGGATTTCGCGGGGCATTCCCTGCTCGCGCAAGGCGAGATCGGCCAAGCGCAGGGCCTCCTGATATTTTTCGTTTTCCGGAAACGCCTTCAACAAGCGTTCCTCCAGAATGACTTTGGCCGAATCCGGCTTGTCCAATTCGTAAAGCAGGGTGGAAACCACTTCCCACAAAGCGCTTTCATGTTGGGGATCCAGTCCGATGGCCAATTCGAATTTCAGGAGGGCCTGTTCGGGTTCGTCCATGGCTGAAAGGCAAAGCCCCCAGTAATAATACCGATCGGCGTCTTTTTGGGTGCCGCTCAGGGTCTTTTTGATGTCGGCAATGCAGGTTTCCAGGAGTTCATAGGCTTCCGCATCCTCGAAATCGGCGATCAGGTCATAGGCTTTTTTCAGGGTTTCTTCATAATCCAAGGCGCTCTACTCCCCCGGGGCCGGATTTTTTAGTTTTCCTGGATCAAAAGTAATTATTGAGGAGCGGCACTTGCACAGATTATGCCTTCCATCGGGTCGTCGCGTTCCTGTCATTTCGACATGGGCGCGGAATTTAAGCCGTTACCTGCTGGTTATAGGTCTGCCGGCGGTGTTTTTATCGGGATGCGCGGGAATTGAATTTCCAGGTATTCGCTCCGCTGCGGCTCCGGAAAGCGAATCCGAGGCCGTAAAACCGGAAAAGGAAACTCCTCCCGTCAAAACCTTCCAGGAATCCGAACCTCTCGATAAGATGTTGGACGCCAAACCTCTTGCCTTGGCGCCGGTGAAACCCACCGGGCCCGTCAATCTGGCTCCGGTGGTGCCTTCTTCCCAGGCGGGCGCGAAGGAGAAAACCGGGGACGGCACGCGTTATCGCCTCCAGCTCTCGGCGGAATCGAGTCTGGAAGCGGCGCAGAGGCGCAAGGCGGAATTGGAGGGGAAACTGGGAGGAAGGGTGGATGTGGATTTCGAACCGCCCTATTACAAATTGCGCTACGGGAATTTCGCCAGCCGGCAGGAGGCCCAGGACAAATTGCTGGAGCTTTCCGATTTGAAGCTGCAGGGCTTCGTAGTCAAGCAATAGGAGAAAGCGCCGACGGCCACACGCCCCGGAATACCTCCGTAGCGGGCCCCGTCATTTTCACTCCGCCTTCTCCGCGGTATTCCAGGAAAAGATCGCCTCCGGTCAAATGCACCGTCAGCTCCGGTCCGGTACGGCCCGTCATCATACCCACCACGCATACCGCCGAAGCCCCGGTTCCGCAAGCCCAGGTTTCTCCCGAGCCGCGTTCCCACGTGCGCTGCTTCACTTCGCCTTGGTTCAACACCTGCACGAACTCCACGTTCACCTTGCGTGGAAACAACGGATGGGTTTCGATTAAAGGCCCCACTTCCGTTACGGGAAAGGATTCCACGTCGTCCACGTAAATGACGCAATGGGGATTTCCCATCGACACCGAGGAGTACTCCCATTCTCTTCCGGCCGCGGTTAATTTGCGGTTCAATACCTTGGGCATGTCGAGCGTGGTGGGAATTTCCAATCCCGAAAAGACGGGCAGCCCCATGTCGATGGTGATGAGCGTAGCCTTGCCCGCGCCGTCCCTCTCGCGTATGCGCGCGGTGAGGACTCCGGCCCCCGTTTTGATTTGCAAATCGTCCTTGCCGGGCGCATAGGTATCGTGAAGATATTTGGCCACGCAGCGTATTCCGTTTCCGCACATTTCGGAACCGGAACCGTCGGCATTGTACATTTCCATCTCGCCGTCGCCCTGGGCGAAAGGCTTGATGAGGATGAGACCGTCGCCTCCCACGCCGAATCGACGATGTGAAACGGCCATGGCCAGCCGCGCGGGGTTTTCCACTTTTTCGCGAAACGCGTCCACGTAAACGTAATCGTTTCCCGTTCCGTGCATTTTGATGAAATCCATCACCACCTCGATACCGTATTGTCCAAAACCACTTTGACCAGGGCTTCCACGGCCCGTTCCTTGCCTTTTTCCTCGGTTTCCCCCGCGCCTACCTGATAGTCACCGTAGCCCGGCACATTCGCCGCGTGATAAATCGTGTCGCGGCGCGTCTTGTCCACGAAGGTTATCCGCATTTGCAAATCCACCCGATAACTGGTCACCAGTTCGCCGCTGGTGCTCAACGGCCTATGCGCATAGCCCGTGAGCACGCCGATTAATTCGGCGTCGCCGCCTTCGTTGACCCGGCGCAGGTTGGTGCGCCTGCGGAAACCGTCTTCGAAACCTTCGGTGATGCGATCGGCCAGGGCCGACTCCAATGTCTGGTTGATGACGGGAAGAATCCGGATGGTCCGCAAATGGGGCGGGAGCGTGCTGCCGGAGAAGGAGTAACAACCCCACAGCAGCAGGACCGCCGGCAGAGGGGCCAAAATCACTCCGATTTTTCGCCTGGTTTTCATGGGCTATCAATTTACCAAAGGAGAGGCCTGTTCCGCCTCCTCCAACGCCGCGGCGGGCTTTTCCCTGGGCCCGGAGAGGGTTTTCGTCACCAGCTCCGCCTCGTCTCCCGCACTCTCGAACCAATGGGGAAGCGCCTTTTGAAAAGCCCGGGCATACCGGTCCTGACCCAACCGGGGATCGAGCACCCACAATACCGGAGCCGCTCCGCCGGGGGCATTGAGTCCGACCAGCATGCGTTTCACCTTGAGAACGGTTTCGGGCACAAGGTAATCCAAAGCCGGATTGCCACCGGATTCCTTGAGGGCGTCCATGCGCGCGGCCGTGAGGGGATCGCCCGGAACGGGAAAGGGAAGTTTGGTCAATACCACCAAATCGGTTTC
>CAYNXV010000054.1:15840-18994 GCA_964401245.1 uncultured Bifidobacteriales bacterium
CAACGGGCCAACATGCCGTCCACTTCCTGCAAATCCGCCTGCCGGGAGGGATGGGGGCAAAATCGGGCCAGCAGCAGCCGGGGACGCGGCCGACCCTGATGCCGGACCGATTGGGTTTTAACCGACATTTCGCCGTCCGGGTGAACGCCCATTTGCCGGAGAAAATAGCGGGACTGATCCCCGGCATCGATGGCCGAGGACAGGAAAAGGATCGACTCGGTAATGGGATATACGTCGCGCTCCCATTTTTTCCCCATATCCAGGGGTGCGCAACGCATCATGATTTTATGGGGGTTGAGAAAATCCTCCATCCAGAAGACTTCGTCATCGTGTCCCGCTTCGGAGAGATAGGCGAAATCGGAGGCGAAGACGCGCAGCTTCGCACCCACGGATTCCAGGTCCTGCGGGAGATTCACGGCCTGATTCCCGGCATCCGGCAGGGAACGTAATTCAGCCGCCACTCGGGAGAGATCCTCCTCGATCTCCTTTACCGACTCCAGCACGCCGTCGGGCGCGGAATTGAATTCCAGAGCCAGTCGGCCCTGGTATCTCAGCCGGCTTTCTCCGTCCTTGCGGAGCCGGCGGCCATGCTTGGCGATTTTGTTGAAGAATTTCTGCAGCTTCTTTTCCGGCTGCGAAAGATTCTCTTTCAACTTGTCGAGAATCGGACCCATGGTGTCGAGTCCATGAGCCGCTATCGCCGCCTCCGCGGCGGCCAGCAATCCGCGGGTATCGTCTTTGGATGCGGCCAGCACCTGCATGATATTGCGCAGGCGGAAGAAATGGATTTGCTTGCCCAGGCAACGCGCGCCCGTTTCCGGCAGACGGTCCGCCTCGTCGAGAACGACGTGATTGAGCGGAGCCAGAAAGGCGAAGTCCTGGGTGAGGTCACGCAGGAAAAGACCATGGCCGATTACCGTCACATGCGCGTTATCGGCCTCGGATTTGGCCGCGGCGGCGAATCCTGAGGCGCTTTCGGAATACCCGTCGCTTTCGACTTTTTCCCATAGTACCCGATTCCTCTCGTGATTGAAGCCGGTGTTTTCATGGATGGCCCCCGTGCGGGTGGTTTCCATCCAGGTGATGAGCGGCAGAAAAGCGGTCTTTTCGGAGTCGGTCAAACGCAGAGAGGCATCGCGGAGCGTGTCGAGGTATTTGCGCCGCGAAATGTAATGCCGGGGTTCATGCAATACGGCGAGCTTGAGGCCGTCGCCGTAAAGCGTTCGCAAAAGCGGAAAATAGCGGGCCGTCTCTTCGCGGATCCGCGTATCATGAGTGCTGAAAAGCACGCGTCCGCCGCCCGACAAAGCGTGACGGGCGGCAGCAACCAGGCCGGCGAAAGTGCGGCCAACGCCGGGTTCAATATCCAGAGCGGTCACTCCGCCGTCGCGGAGGCCTTTCATCATCGCGCGGGCGGCGAATTTCCGGGCCTGCAGCGCTTCGGGTTCGCCTCCCCAATCCGGAGGCGTTCCATTGCCTTCTTCGAAAGGGTCGGCGGAAGTGAGGGCCTGCGACCGCGTATAATTCGGGGTCTTCGCGTTTTCCGACGAATCGACATCCGCAGGCGAAGCCGAAAGCCCGGGAAACAAGGCGCGCCACGGCGAGGCGCCTTCCTTGAGCACATGACCGATATCCGCCAGCGTGCGGGAAGAATATTCCGACATCTTCTCCTGCGCCAGCAGCCAGAGGTGAGCGGCCTTTTCCGCATCCGGCTGGGCGCGATGGGCTTTCTGAGGCGGAATATTCAGACTTTCCACCAGGGTTTCCAGGCGGTGATTGGGTTCGGTGGGCCAGGCGATACGCGCCAGAAGCAGCGAATCGAAAACCGGATTTTCGCATAGGGGATGTTCGGCGCGGCGGCAGGCTTCGGCCAGAAAGGCTGCGTCGAAATCGGAGTTATGGGCGACCAGGGGCAATTCTCCGGCGAAGGCGAAGAATTCCCGCAAACTCTCTTCGGGAGTGAGCGCCGTATTGAAATCACCGGGGGTCAGCCCCGTCAGCGATTTCACCAGGTAGGTCAGGGGCTTATCGCTTTGCACAAAACGGGAGAAGGTATCGACTATGCGTCCCCCCTCCACCTTGACGGCGCCGATTTCCAGAATGTCGTCGGCGGCACTGTCGAGTCCCGTGGTTTCCAGGTCGAAGGCGACGAATTTATCCAGGGGTGTGAAAAAGCTCATGTAACGTTCCTCTTGGTGCAACCCCGGCGAAGCCGCTTCGATAGCGTAATCGTGGTCATTTCCGAATGCTCCGAAATATACCTTTTCTCCGCCGGCCCGACCCCGCGAGAAGGCCTTATCGCCTTACTTACCGCGCCTTACTTGGCGCTTTTAAGGGCGGCCTTGAGACGGAGCTCAAGTTCATGATAGCGGGTTTGATTTTCCGGGCTCATCCGGTCTATCCAGGGTTTGACTCTCTCCAACTCCTGCGAGGCCAGGTTGTGCGCGCCTTCCTGCACCAGGATTTCCACTTTAAACGCCGCGACAGTGGGATGGAAGCCGATATCCAGGGCCTTGGAGGCCAAAAGCAGCGCCCGCCCATTGTCGCCATGGGCGTATAAGGCCCGACCCAGCCGATAGTACGCTTCTTGTCGGCGCGAGGAATCCAGGCCGCGGGCATGGGCTTCGGCTCCGGCCCATTCACGGTTCGCCAGCATTGCCTGGAACCCGGTCCATTCCGCGTCGACATTTTGCGGCCGGGAAGCCGGTTCGCCGCTGCGGGCGAAATGCGCCACGGCGAATCCTCCGGCCACCGCGGCCACGGCGAGGGCGGCCAACAGCAGCCGTAGGCGTCGGGGACTTTCTTCGGGCAGCAAAGCGTTGAACTCGGCCGTGGTGAAGTGGCCTTTAAGGAGGTATTCCGAAATGACCGAGGCCGGCGTGGCATCGCCGTGATACAGCTTGTAGACGGGCTGCAGGGCCGCGGACATTTCGGAGGCGTCCTTGTAGCGATCGGAGGCGTTGCGCGCCAGGGCCTTTTGAATGATCTCCGTAATGGATTCATCCATTCCGCGCAACTCCGAGGCGATGTCTATGATTTTCCATTTCAGGATGTTTTCGATATGATCGGTGCGGTTGCCTCCCTGAAATGGGCGCGTACCTTTGATCAATTCGAAGAACATGATTCCCAAGGCGAAGATGTCGATGGAGCGGGT
>CAYNXV010000055.1:0-18733 GCA_964401245.1 uncultured Bifidobacteriales bacterium
TTGGCGTTGGCTTGGAAGGGGGCGCTGCCGGAAAAGACGATGGTGTTTCCGATGGCGGGATTCGACAAAGTGAGGGTGAGGTTGTCGCCCTTGATTTGGGAATTAGCCTGGGGTTGGATGGAAGCGAGTCCGGCCTGGTAGGTAGTGACCCGCACCGTGAAGGCGACGTCATTTTCGGTGAGGTAGCCGGCGGAGAGGGGCTGGCCCGAAGCGTTCAGGATTTTCAGGGAGCTTTTGGGCGCCACCTTGGTATAGGTTTCTGTCAGTATCTCGCTGGCAATCCAATCTTCCTTATAGGCAATGGCCTTTAACGTGGTGGTTTCGATAAGGGTGATGGGACCGGTATAGAGGGTACTGTTGCTATCCGGAGTACTGCCGTCAAGCGTATAGCGCACGGTCACATCCGGAGTCGGGGTGGTCAATTCCACTTGGGTTTGAATGGGAAAGGTGTGTCCGGGTGGATTGGCGATGAGTTTTTCGATTTTGGGAGGATCCTGCGCCAAGGCCAGGCTGGTGGAGATTTTCAGGTTGGAGGAGCTGACGTGGCGTTCGGCGAAGAAGAAATCCAGAGGATAATTTTCACCGTCTTTGAGATGGGTGAGCAAAGGATGGGAATCCAAATCCACGCTCGCCGCTCTTTGACCATGTACCCCTCCCAAGTCGATGACCAAGCGACCGTCGATGAATACCCAGACATCGTCATCGCCCAGGAAATCGAAAACCTGTCCCGTCCCTCTCTGGTAAGTAAAGGTGGTGTGCAATTCGAGGGTGAAACCGAAGTTGTGGTTGGAATTTCCACCGGGTTGGAGATGACCGTAGGGTGAGGGATCGGCGGGGTCGAATTTGGTATACCCTCCCGACTGGCCTTCCTTGCCGTTGTCGAGGGGGAAGAACGAGTCATTGAAATACGAATAGATGCCGGTATTGGCAAAACCAGTTCGGTTTTGAACTTGCGATTGATCTCACCGCCTTTGTCGTTGTACCAATCATCGAATCTGTCGATAGGGTCCAGGCATGCTTTGGAAGGCACGGTAGACTTCACCTTAGGATTGCGGTGGTCCCCTTCGAACTCCGGGTCGTGCTGACCGGTGGTATCGATTATGACCTCCATGTTGCCTGTGCTCAGCCCGTTATTGCAGGTGTTGAAATGCGGATGATAGCCGGCCACCACTACGCCCCGTTGGGGCGATTCCTTGATGTCGCGTACCTTGGCGGTCAAGGTGATGGAACTCGGCAGGGTAGTCTGGGCCGCAATTCCCATGGCAGAAACAGCGATAAGGGTTAAACAAATGAAGAATCTTCGGGTCATTTCGGGGTCCTTTGGCCAAAATCTATCAGGTTGCCGATCCACAGTCCATGGGAAAAACCTCTTATCTCAGCATTAGACCTTCCGTTTGGGGGAAAGTCGGAGCAGGTAGGATTGCATGGATTTGGGGAAAGTACGGGGCTAACCATAGTTATCCAATATAAGTGAATTGGAAGGCTTTTGCAGGAGTTCAGGCGTCAGGACCAGTTTGGAGAGGGCGCAACTGGTTATATGGAGCCAATTTCCCCGAAATCCTAAATTCGACCCAGGGCCCCAATTCGCACGTATCCGCCCAGGCCGTTCGGCAGCTTGATGAGCGCCCAGGTTTCCTTGGCGTCAGCCACCTCCACCTTGGTGCCTTCGTGGATTTTCGAGAGCAATTGATAATCCTCTCCGGGCCCGCTGTAGAGATTGAGCGTCGAGTCCAAAACCACGGCATGCCTGGCGGATTCCGCTCCGTAAATACGGAAGGCCAGCGAAGGCGCCAATACCAGGAGTGATAACAGACATACCCCCGCCAACAGGGACCAGAGGGCCTTCAAGGAAGGCGCCCAGCTCAGCAGGCCGATGAAAAGGAATACCAGCGAGAACAGCCCCAGCGATAGTAGCACGCCCTGATCGAGGGAATACCCGGTATGCGCGCCCCATAGAAAGCGGGTCAGGGCATTGGATTCGGGTTCAGCGGGTTTGTCGACGATGCGCGCGTTGGCGAATCGGAGATTATAGCGGATATCGGTGTCTTGCGGCGAAAGCTTCAGGCCTTTTTCATAATGGAGGATGGCGAGGCCCAGCCGGTTAAGCCGATAGAGGGCGTTGGCATAGTTGAAATAGAGCCGGCTGTTCACCATGCCTTCGTCGAGGGCGCGACGATAGGCTTCGGCGGCCTGTTCGTATTGACCGGCTTCATAGGTGTGATTTCCCTGGAGAAAAAGCTCGTGGGCGCGATTCGGATCGGCCTTGACTTCCCTCACGAGGGCGAAGGCGACGCACAAGGCAATAGGCACTATACGCAGGAGGGTTACCGCATGCAACCTCATTGGCGCAACTCCTTTTCCAGTCGTTTCAATAAGGTCACGGCGTCATCATAGGCCTTTTGCCGGGCTTTATCATCGTATCGGCCTCCGGCGAACTGGGCGAAATCGCATTGTTGTTTCAGGTTTTCGTAAAGAGTCCGGGTTTCCGCCGAGGCGCCCGAATTCGACAGTTTGACGCGCTCCTGTTCCGGGGTCAACCCTTTGAATTCGGTTATCAGCTTGTCGGAAAGAAAACCTTCCACAGCCAGCCATAAAAGCCGATGGAATTCCCGACCATCCTCGCTGTCCTGGGCTTTCCGCGCCTGCTGTAGCCGTTTGCGCGATTCCGTTCCGGCGCCCAAACGTCTTCGCAGGCCCGCGTCGGATTCCAGCTTTTCCCGCCGTTTGTGGACAAGTCGTAATCCCACCAGGCCCAAAGGGGGTAGCCCGAAAAGCAGCCAAATCCAGACGCGCTTGTAAAGAAAATCATTTTCCATTTCCAGACGCGCCTCGCTGGACTTGATATGCCGTATATCCGAACCGAGTTCGGTTATCTCCCGTTGGGAAAGCACCACTCCCGCCGGCTCGGGCAGGTCCTTGCCCGGGGTCACCTCTATGGAAATACGGTCCGACGCCGCGATGGAATAACTTCGCTTTTTGGGATCGAAAAAATGGAATTTTATGGGATCGATGTTTCGTGAACCGCTGCGGCGCGGTACCAACACGTATTTGAAGGTCTTGGCGGTCAGCAGGGTGGAGCCTTGCACTTGGGTTTTTTCCGTGATCTCGGGATCATAGATTTCAAAATCCGGCAGGTCGGGAAGCTGCGGCCGGTTGATGGAATTGGGCTGTCCGTCGCCTTTGATGGTGACCGTAAGCGTCAGGGCGTCTCCCGAGGGTAGCGAGGTTTTATCGACCCCGGCTGCCAGGGAATAATTCCCGATCGATCCGGAAAACTCCCGGGGAGCGGGAGTCGGCAGCGATTCCACCCTTAGTTTAAGGCCGGGACTGGTTGCGGAAAGGGTTTGCGTGCCGCCGCCGAAGAAATCATCCTCGAAGAAATCGAAAACGGATCCCGTGCGTCGGCGCGTCCGGGTCGATTGTTCATATTCGACGGGTATGCCGGGAAGATCGACGGGTCCGGCCAAGAGAGGGAACAGGACGATGCGCACGTCGAAGACCCGGGTATCCTGTCCGTCCAGTTTAACGGTTTTCGCCTCGATGTTTTCATCCAGATGCTGAAACCAGAATTTTTCCCCGATGAGCTTCTGGATTTCGGGCCGGGAGATTTTCTGCACGCCGGGCCCCGGAACGATTCGCAGCGTAAAGGTCAATTGTTCCCCCACAAAAACGGAGGACTTGCTCAACGAGGGCAGTAGCCGGATTCCCGGTTCGCGTTTTTCCACCTGGACCACGGTGCTGCCCAGGTTACGCTGGGAATTCGCGTATCGGTAGCGGATGGGCCCCACGGGATAGCTTCCCGGCCGCGAAGCGGTGAGGGTATAGGTGAAAACCGTCAGGTAACGGGTGCTTTGGCTGATACGGCCATTGATGATGGTGGTTTCCGAGGATTGTGAAGCGGCTTTCGTCTTGGTGACGGAGAATGCCTCCAGGTTTTCCACTTCGGGCCAGGGCAAATCCGCATCCTGGGAGGTAAGGCCCACCGTGACCAGAAGTTTGAAGGGTTCGCCCGTTCCCACGTGATTGGTGGAAATGGTGGCTTCGGCGGTGAAATCCGCGAGCGCCGGCAAGGCGAAGAAAAGTGCGACCAGCAGGGTGCGGCCGGCGCGAAGGAGAATCCTGCCAAAGGGCGACCTACCAATCCACATCGGATCCCCCCTTTTGTTGCGGAGGCGTCGCTTTGCCCCGCTGTTCTTTCTCGTCCGCTTCGAAAGCCCGCAACAGGCGTTCCGCTTCTTCTTCCGTCATCTGCCCCGGTTCCGGTTCGGGTTGGGCGGCGGCGGGCTCGTCTTCCGGGGGTTTTTCCTCCGGCTTTTCCGGTTCGGAGCCTTCTTCCGGTTTTTTGTCCTCTTCAGGATTTTCCTCATTCCGGTCTTGTGAATCCTCCGGATTGTTTTCCTGCTTGTCCTGATTTTCCGGATCGGAAGAATCCTGCTTGTCCTGTTGCGACTTGTCGCCCTCTTGCGGCTTTTGTTCGTCTTTCAATTTCCGGAGATAGGCGGCGAAGTCGGCGAGACGCTTGTCGCCCGGATACTTTCGCAGTCCCTCCTCCACCTCAATGGACGCCTCCTGAATGCGACCCTGCACGTATTTATATCCTCCGCCATGGAAATATTGATCCGCGGATTGGGCGAAAAGGATCATCGGGAGCAAGGCCAGGCCCAACCCCGTCAAAAAAATCGGCAAGTTACGGCGCCCGCTTTTCATATTACGCCCAACCCTTCTTGCCTGGAGCGCGGATCCCCGGCTCCGGGAGGCTCCGGCATCTTTCCCTCCATCAAGTCGAGCACGTCCTGAATCCGTTGCACATGCGACTTGTAGCTCTCCGCCGTTGCGTCCTCTCTGATGATGGATTCGAGCAGGCTCTTGGCTTCTCCGTATTTCCGTTGCGCCGCCAACTGCATGGCCCTGGCCAAAACCTGCTTGGCGCGCTCGCTCGGTTCCGGCGGCGGCGGTCCCCCTCCTTGCTGGGATTCCTGCTTCTGCTGCTCCAGCAATTCCTTGATACGCGCCTGTGTGATTTCAATGTTCCGCTTGGGCTCGGATTCGCCCGGCCGTATTTCCAGCGACTTCTTGAAATGGGCCAGGGCCTCGCGGAACTCGGCCAGAGCCTTTTCACCGCTTTTTTCACCCCCGTTTTTGACCGCCGCCTCGCCTTGGCGGAAAAATACGTTGCCGAGATTGTAATAGGCCCGGGAAGCGATGCGCGCATCCTCGCCTTTGAGCGCCTTCTCGAAATGCTTCGCGGCTTCCTCGTACCGTCCCTTGCGATAATGGGAGTTGCCCATATTGTAGGCCAGGGCCTGGGATTCGGGATCGGCGAGCGCCGCTTCGGAATAGCTCCGTAGGGCGGCATCGAAATCTCCCGAGGCATAGGATCGCTCCGCGGCCTTTGCCGGGCTGGGCTTAAGGCGCAGGGATTGCAGAATCCTATCCCATAACCCGGATGTTCCGGATGGTCGGTTCCAGGATTCCTGGGGTTGGGAGGTGGCGTTCGGGTTCTCCCGTTCACGCGTCGTTTCCTGGGAAACACCGGCGGAATGGAACAACAGCATGCCCAATGCCATCGGGAAGAATGCCTGAGATTGCCGGAAGGATATCATGTGAAGCGTCCCTCCCAGGCGCGCCTGCGTTTCCGGCGATCCGAAAGCAGCATTTCTCCCACCAAAAGCAAGAGGGCCAGAGCGAGAGGCCATTGGAAGCGTTCTTCGAATTGGGTGAAATGCTCGCCTTCCAATTTTCTTTTCTCCATGGCGCTGATTTCCTCCAGAACCTTTTTCAATTCGAAACTTCCCGGAGAGGCATGAAAATACTTGCCTCCGGTCGCCAGGGCGATTTTCTGCAACAAAACCTCGTCCAGGCGGGTGGTGACAACGTTACCCCGCCCATCGGTTTTGTAGCTGACTCGTCCCCGGCCGTCCTTGAGGGGAATGGGTACGCCGCCGCGCGAGCCGATGCCTACCGTATAGATGATGACTCCCTCCTGAGCGGCCTTCTCCGCGGCTTTTTCGGCTCGGCCGGTATGATCCTCGCCGTCCGTCAACAGCACCACCACCCGGTACTTCCGCTCCTTGGGATCGAAGGCCTTGAGGGCCGTCTCCAAAGCCGCGCCCATGGAAGTCCCCTGGGTAGGTATGAGGTCGGGCGACAATTCGTCCAGGAATATCTTGAAGGCCCCATAATCCGTGGTCAAAGGGCATTGCAGAAACGCTTCCCCGGCGAAGGCGACCAGGGCGATGCGATCGCCGGTGAGACCGTCCACGAAGCGTCCCATTTCATGCTTGGCGCGGGCCATGCGCGTGGGCTTGATATCCTCCGCCAGCATGGAAACCGAAACGTCCGCCGCTATCACCACGTCCAATCCCTTGCGGGTCATCAATTCCATCTTGGTCCCGTATTGCGGGCGCGTCAAGGCGACGATGATGAATCCCACCACCGCCAGTTGCAACGAGGCTTTCACCAACTGCCGGGAGCGCGAAATGTTCTGCGACATTTTCCGCAGCATGTCGACGCCCGCGAAGCGGCGGAGCATCTTGCGCTTGCGCTGCAGGGCATAGAGAAAAAAGCCGACGAGCAGCGGGAGGGTCAGCAGGAGCCAGAAGCTGGTAGGGGATCCGAATCTCATGGGATTTTCATGAACCTGGTGTTGGCGAGGATGATTTCCGCGAATAGCAGGCCCAGGGCCGTCAGCAATATCTTGTAGAAAAGTTCATGGTAGCGATTGTAGGTGGTGGTATGGATTTCGGTTTTCTCCAAATCGTCGATGGTGGCATAGATTTCCCTGAGGGCGTCGGGATCCTGGGCGCGGTAATAGCGGCCGCCGGTGAGCTCGGCGATATGGGCCAGTTCCTCTTCGTTCATGCGGGTGGGCACGCTGACGATGCGCTTGCCGAAAACCGGGTCCTCGATTTCCATCGGTTGGTCTCCGTCTTTGCCGACACCCACGGTATAAATCTTGATTCCCAGGGCCTTGGCGGCTTTGGCGGCGGTGACGGGGCTGACTTCGCCGGAATTGTTTTCGCCGTCGGTGAGCAGCACCATGACCTTGCTCTTGGCGACGCTGCCTTTGAGGCGGTTCGCTCCGCTCAGGATACCCGATCCGATGGCGGTGCCGTCTTCCACTCTGCCGAAGTCCACCGATTTCAGGAATTGGATCAGGATTCCGTAATCCAGGGTCAGGGGACATTGGGTAAAGCTTTTACCGGCGAATACCACGAGTCCGATTCTGTCGTGCTGCCTTCCGAGTATGAACTCCTCCAACACCTGCTTGGCGACCACCATCCGGTTCTTGGGTTTGAAATCCATGATTTTCATGGAACTCGAAATATCCAGGGCCAAAACGATGTCCACGCCCGAAGTGGTGACTTCTTGGAGGGTTTCCCCGAATTGGGGGCGCGCCAGGGCGATCACTATCAAGGCCAGGGCGGCCAGGCGCAAGGCGATGAGACTGTGACGCAGATGATAAAGCGGACCTTTGGGCAGCCGTTTGATTATTCCCAGGCTGGGAAACCGGATGCCGGCTTCCTGCTTGCCATGCTGCCGTAGGTACCGCCAGAGCAGCAGGGGTATGAGGAGAAGTCCCAGCAGAAACCACGGACTGTGAAACGTAGGCCAGATCACGATTGCGACTTTCCGTCGGTGGTGGCCGGGGAGGCGGGTTCCGGACGCGTGGCGTCGAGAAACCCGCGCAATTCGCGCACTATCTGGTTCGCTTCCTTTTCCAACAGGCTGAAGTTGGCGAATTTGACCAGATCGGTGCGGCGGCAAAAATCCTCTATCCAAAGCCGACGTTCGTCGTCGACGGGAAGCCCGGCGGCCAGGAGAAGAAATTCCTCCGTGGTGGCCTCCAGGGAATTCACGGAATAGCGCCGCGAAACATAGCGTCGCAATACTTCGGACAGCGCGAAGCAAAGTTCGCGCGTCTGGTTCTGCCGCACCCAGTGGACCTTGGACAACTCTTCCAGTCGCGAAAGAGCTTCTTCATAGGGAGGAAGCCTCGGAGCCGAATCCTTGACGCCTCCGGCGTTCCGCCGGTTTTTCCAGGCCCATGCGCCCAGCCCGGCGGCCAACAAGGCGCCTAGGGCTATGAGGCCCCACGGAGCCGGCTGCGGTATGTCGGCCAAATCCGCAATGTCGGCAATATCCTTCGCGTCTTCGGGAGACGTCCGCTTAACCGATATTTCGATGGGTTGGGTAAAATGGGTGGTACGCAGCTTGCCGCCGGGTTCCACGTAATCCACTCTTTGCGGAGGAAGGGTGAACTCTCCCAGCGTATAGGTGGAGAGGGTGAAACGCCAGGTTTGCCGAGTTGCGCCATCCTTGGCAACGGGATCGGAAGCCTCATATTCCTTGACCTCGAAGGCTCCCAGGTTTCCCAGGATCGAGGGTAATTCGAGATGGCCTTCCTCCGGGAATTCCACTTCGATGGTATATACGAGGCGATCCCCGACGGTGATTTCGGAGCGGTCCACCCGGGCGGTGATTTCCAGCCCGCCCCTGGCCGATTGCGCCGGAGCCGGCAATCCCATCATTGTCGCCAGGAGCATGAGGGCTCCGATTCCGTGAAACATAGGGCGAAAAAAATCAGCCATGCTTCAACGACCTCTTGCGAAAATATTCCAACAGGGGGTGCACGGTTTGTTCGTAATCGTTTCGAACCAACACTTCGACATAATCCATGCTCAAACTGCGGAAAAGCTTTTTCAACGCCGTCGATTCCTTCATTACCTCCTTGCGGAACAATTTCCGGAATTGGGAATCTCCCGTGTCCACGAGCACCGTTTCCCCGGTTTCGGCGTCCTCCAATTCGATGAATCCCACGTCGGGAAACTCCTGTTCGCGGGGATCGAGAACCGCCACGGCCACACTGTCATGTCTGCGCTTGAGAAGCTTGATGGGCTTATCGAACGAACCGGTGGCGAAATCCGAGATGACGAATACCACGGCCCGCCTTTTCAAAATGCGGTTGAGATGGTCGAGGGCCAGGGCCAAATCGGTGCCTTTGGCTTTGGGCTGGAAATACAGCAACTCGCGGATGACGCGCAGCACATGCTTCTTGCCTTTTTGCGGAGGAATGAATTTCTCCACTTGAGAGGTGAATATCAGCAGGCCCACGCGATCATTGTTTTTGATGGCGGAAAAAGCCAGCAGGGCGCTGATGGTGGCCATCACTTCGCCCTTCATTTCCGATTGGCTGCCGAATTCACCCGAAGAGCTGGCGTCCACCACCAGGATCACCGTCAATTCCCTTTCCTCGATGTATTTCTTGATGAAGGGCGTGCCGGCGCGGGCCGTTACGTTCCAGTCGATGGAGCGGATCTCGTCTCCGGGCACGTATTCGCGCACCTCGGAAAACTCCATGCCCCTTCCCTTGAAGGAGGAGTGGTAGGCTCCCGACAGCACCGAATCGACCACGCTTTTGGTGCGTATTTCGATTTGGCGTACCTTGCGCAGTACTTCCTTCGAAATCATTACGGCACTTCCACGCTGTCGAAGACGCGCTGCACCACGTTCTCCACCTTCACTTCTTCGGCCTGCGCCTCATAGGACAGGATGATGCGGTGTTTCATCACGTCCATGCCCACCGCCTTGACGTCCTGGGGCGTCACATAACCGCGCCCCTTCAGCAGGGCATGCGCCTTGGACGCCTTGGCCAGGCTGATGCTGGTGCGCGGAGAAGCGCCGTATTCCACCAGGTTGGCCAAATCCTTGATGCCCGAACCCACGGGATCACGCGTGGCGGCGACCAGGTTGACGATGTAGTCCTTGATTTTCTCGTCCATGTAAATGCCCTTGGCGATTTCGCGGGCCTTCAACAGGGCTTCGGTGTCGGCCACCGGAACCGTGTCGGGAAACCCGCCGCCCGAGACGGCGTTCACGATGGCTTTTTCCTCCTCGCGGCTGGGATAGGAAAGCGTGACTTTCAGCATGAAACGATCCACCTGGGCTTCGGGGAGGGGATAGGTGCCCTCCTGCTCCAATGGGTTCTGGGTGGCGAGCACCAGAAAGAGGGGAGGCAATTCGAAAGTCGTGTCGCCGATGGTCACGGTTTTCTCCTGCATGGCTTCCAGCAACGCCGACTGCACCTTCGACGGCGCGCGGTTGATTTCGTCGGCCAGAATCAAGTTGGCGAAAATCGGACCCTTCTTGACGTTGAAGTCTCCGGATTTGGGATTGAACACCAGGGTACCGATCAAATCCGCCGGGAGCAGGTCGGGGGTGAACTGGATTCGGCTGAACTTGGCATGGATACATGCGGCCAGGGCTTTCACTGCGGTGGTTTTGGCCAGGCCCGGCACGCCTTCGAGGAGTACGTGGCCGTCGGCGATAATCCCGATCAGCAGGCTTTCCAGCATGCTTTTCTGGCCGATGACGGCTTTGCCCAACTCCGTCTGGATACTCCGCATCAGCGGCTCCAGGTTCTTCACCTTCTCCGTTATATCCTGTATGTCCACTTTAAGCTTCCCTTTCCATTTCGACGTCTTCATCAACGCGCATGCAGGTTTTCAACCATCCATATCCGGTAGCCAGTTCGTGCCGCTCTTTTTGTCCTCCGGCATATCGGGCATAGCGGAAAAGGTCTCCCAGCTTTTTCCAGGATTCCGCTTCGGAGTCGCCCATCAATTCGAGATACCGCGGGAGGAGGGAATCGAAACCCGCCTCATCAATTTCCGAACCCGAGGAGAGGCGCGCGCCTTTGGATCCGGCCAGCCGTTTGATTTCGGTTCGTAAGAACCGGAGACTGAGCGCTTCCATTTCCTCCAGCAGCGATTTGCTTTCCGCCACCGGGAGCCGGTTTTTCAGCAAGTCCAATTCTTCAGGCCAGGTCGGCGGGCCTTCCCGGTTATCCAAGGATTTTTTCTGCCGGAGTTTTTTCCGGACTCCGATGCCTCCCACGATGACGAGAGAGAGCGCTGCTCCCAGGGCCGCATACCGGAAGCCGGGGCGGTCGAACAGGGAGATGTGTGGGGGCGACAAAGGCACCGAGGCGGAAGGGAGAGGTAGGTGGCGGGAATCGCCCGCAGCGGTATAGGGGACGCGGGCGGCCGAAGCTACGCCTTGCCCCGGTTCGTCGGCGCGAAGATGATATAGGAATTCCATCCTGTTGCGGACGCTTTCGCCCCCGGCCGTTTTATGGAATGCGGTATTCCTTTCCAGCACGGTAAAGCCGGAGAATTCCAGATTTTCGGGAGCCGCTATGGCAATTTCCGGACCTGGCTCCAACCATTCCACTTTCACCTGATAGGTCAGAGTATCGCCCACATGTGCTTCGGAGCGGGAGAATGAGGCTGAGGCGATTATGGAAGCGGTTTCCGGCCACAAAGGCCCCACCAATCCGCAAGCCAATAGAACGAATATTCGATGACAGATTCGCAAGAGCAGGAATTTCCTCTACTGGAGTGACGCTTAACCCACCGGATTTTCGGTTCGCCGCCAACGACGGTTCACCGGTCGGGAAGACGCCGATTGGCCCAGGAAATCTAACAAAATGCGCTGGGAGAGAACATCAAGGTGACCCTTTACAAGGGTGGGAAGGGGATTCATCCGGAGAAGATTAAGTACTTTATGCCCTATGTCCGACAACTTCATGAACCCCGAAGGCGGAGAGGCCGCGCGCAACTCCAAGGCGGAGCCCGCCATCGATAATCTGGTGCAACAATTGTCGCGCCTTCCCTCCATAGGCCGTAAAACCGCCCAGCGATTGGCCTATTTTCTTCTTAACGCCCGCAATGATTCCGCCGATCTTCTGGCCCGGACCCTGACCGAAGCGCGCCGGCAGGTACACGCCTGTCGCGAATGCGGTAATTACACCCAATTTGAGCTTTGCCCCGTATGCTCCAATCCCAGGAGGCAGCGCTCCCTGGTCTGCGTAGTGGAAAAACCCTGGGACGTGCTCGCGCTCGAACGCTCGGGCCGCTTTCCCGGCGTTTACCATATCCTGGGCGGATGCCTGTCGCCCCTGGACGGTATCGGTCCCAACGAACTGAACCTGGGAAGGCTTTTCCAAAGGGTGGAGGGAACCGAAGCGGAACTCATCCTCGCGTTGGGAACCCACGCCGAGGGCGAAGCCACCGCCATGTATATCGCCCGGAAGCTTCAAGGCGGCAAGGTGAAAATCTCCCGCCTGGCCCGGGGAATTCCCATCGGCAGCGATCTCGAATATGTGGATGAATTGACCATGCAAAGGGCGTTGGAAAGCCGTGTGGATTATTCCGGCCAGGGTCAGGGCTGAGTCATGAAAATCCTAACGGCGGAATTCGTCAAATCGGCCGTCCACCCCTCCGATTATCCCGAGGATGATTTACCGCACGTGGCTTTGATAGGAAGGTCCAACGTCGGAAAATCCTCCCTTATCAACTATCTGCTGGGACGCAAAGGCCTGGTGAAGACCAGCCGCGTTCCCGGCAAAACCAAGGCGATCCAATTCTTTCTCATCAACCGCCTTTTCTATCTGGTGGATTTACCGGGTTTGGGATACGCCAAAGCCGGCCATGCCACCCTCCGTTCCATGGAATCCGCCCTGGAAACCTATTTCACCGGCGCCGCCGGCTTGAAAGGCGTCCTGTATTTGCTGGATATCCGTCATCCTTCCACCAAGGTGGATAAGGAGGCCCTGGAATGGCTGCTTTCCCTGGGTCATCCGGTGCTGCCCGTGGCTACCAAGGGCGATAAACTGGGCTCCAACGTCGCGCGCGCGGCCCTGGCGAAACTGCAGGTAACCTATGCGTTTCCCACTCCCCCGCTGCTGACCAGTACGCTCAAAAAAACGGGCGCGGAAGGCGTTTGGGAGCAGGTGGAACAATTGCTGAAGTCCTGACGCGACCTCCCTTTCGCCCCCTAAAATGCCCAATTTTCGCCGGAAAAGCCGCTAAGCCTGAGATCTTTTAGACTCTTTCCCAATTTGGCTTCCGGGGGGTAGAATGGGGGTATGGCGAGTCTTCTCACCTGGATTGGAATGATATCCAGGAAATCCTATCTGGGTCAGCTCCTTGAATTGGGTATCAAATCCTCGCTTTGCGTTTTTGGAGGCAAGGCGAACCGCAGACAGAGCCTGCAACAAATGGTTGGGCAGACCTACTTCACCGGCGTGGAGGCCATACCCCTGGTGGCTTTCCTGGCTCTGGTGCTCGGCAGCGCCACCATCCTGCAGGCCGTAACGGTGATGCCGAAATTCGGAGCCGGAGATTATTTCGGTAATGTGATGGTGATCGTAATCGTGCGCGAGGTCGGACCTCTGTTCACGGCCTTTCTCGTCGCCGGCCGCACGGGCTCGGCCCTCAGCACCTTCCTGGGAAACATGAAGGTGCAGCAGGAAATCGACGCACTGGTGGCGATGGGAGTCGATCCCGTGCGTTATATCGTGTTTCCCGCCTTCCTGGCCACCATAGTTTCGCTGTTTTGCCTCACCGTGGTATTCAACCTGGCGGCCATCATCGGCGGTTTTTTCGTGGTGCAGTTGTTGGGATTGCTGGTTCCGGATTTTTCGGGCATGCAATTGCCGCTGGCGTTGTACATGGACAGGATTTTCTCCTCCATGGGCGTAATGGACGGCGTACTCGGAATATTGAAGCCCCTCATATTCGGAGCCATCATCGCGCTGGTTTCCTGTTACCACGGCATCACCGTTTCCAACGACATCAGGGACGTTCCCAAGGCCACGACCAACGGGGTGGTGAATTCCTTCGTCTTCATCGTGCTGTGCGATTCGATTCTGGCCATTCCCTTTTTGGCCGGATTGGAGATCCTGTGAAAGAGAGAGCGTCATGAGCGTGGTAGTGTCAGCGCATAATCTGCGATTCGCCTATCCCGGGCAGGACCCCGTGTTGAGGGGAGTGGATTTCCATCTGCTCCCGGGACGGATTCTTACCATATGCGGTTTGAGCGGCCAGGGAAAAAGTACCCTGCTCCGGTTGCTGGTCGGCCTGGAAAGGCCCGATGCCGGCATAATACGCATTTTCGACCAGGACATCACGGGCATGGGTCCCGACGAATTCAACCAATTGAAAAAAAGCATCGGCTTCGTTTTCCAGCATCCGGCCCTCATATCCAACAAAACCATCTGGGAAAACGTCGCCCTTCCCATGCAATACCATGGCGCCGGAACGGAGGATGAAATCCGGTCCCGCGTGGACGGGGCCCTGGAAATGCTGCTCATCAAGGATTACCAGCATCAATATCCCTCGAACCTGAGTTTGGGCATCCAGAAGCGGGCCGCGGTTGCGCGCGCCATGATCATGCGTCCCAAACTCATTCTCATGGACGAACCCACCGCGGGCCTGGACCGGGTCAGCCGTTCGGTGCTGCTGGCCTTGATTGGCAATATCCGCAGGCTGCATCACGCTTCGATGATCATTGTCACCCATGACATGATGGCGGCGCGCGAGCTGGAAGGGGAAATCGGAGTCCTCAAAGAGGGGGAACTGCTTGAACCCATGGGCTATGAGCAATTGAAGAATTGCCAGGATTCGTTCGTGGAGTATCTCTTCCGTTACCTGGAAGAGGAGCAGGCGGAGAGCGTCGCATGAGGCTCAATTTCCACCGGCATAAAAACCTGCTGACGGGTTTTTTCGTATCCAGCTGCCTGGTCGTTTTCTGCGTGGGGCTGCTTGTCCTATTCCAGAAAAAAGGGGTTTTCGAAAGGCGTTATACCTTGTCCGCCGTTTTCGAAAGCGGGATCGGATTGCGCCAAGGGACCGACGTCCTTTTCAATGGGGTTCATATCGGCCAGGTAGGCGCCATTAAACTCTACAACGATCCCGCTTCCGAATCGTCATCCGGCAAGGTGGTGCTCGAACTGGTGATTGAGAAGCGCTTTCAGGAATTCATCACGGATCGATCCGTGGCTTTCGCCTTGCGCGACAAGAATCTGGTCAGCGACCGGGTCATCAACATCGAAAGGCTGAGTCCGGGAGGGAGGATCCTCGATGACGGAGACTTGATAGCCGTCTCCTATTCGCGTGATATCGAATCGGTATTGACCGGTTTGGCCGCCTTGATGGGAAAAACCGATCAATTGCTGTCGAGTATCGGTACCGTTGTGGCCATGAGCCAGGATTCCTCCTCCACCGTCGGGGCCATGTTGGGTTCGCGGGCCTTGTATGATCGCCTATTCAACAGTCTGGACAGGCTGGACACCGTAATGGTGCAGGGAAAAGACATGTTGGCCGGCATTCAAGGCTTGGAACAGACGGTATCCGCTACGGCCGGACCCATGCTCGCCAACGCCGACAGCGCCATCAAGGCATTGCAAAACGCGTCGGTACAGGCGGAATTGCTGAGCGTCAACGCCAACCATCTGGCGGAGCGCGGCGAAACCCTGTTGGATAAGGTGGACGCCATACTGTTGGACGGAGCGGGAAAAATCGATCAGGCCGGAAACCTCATGGACGCCGCTTCGAAATTGTGGTTCATCCGCGGCAAGATGCATCCCCCGGTGAAGGAATACCCCGTGCTCCTGCAGGAGATGGGACCGTGACGGTGTGTAAGCGGATTTTCGCCGCCTCCATGATTGCCGGTGTTCTGTGGATCGGATCGGCGAACGGCCAGAGTTCTCCGGAATGGGCGCTGAAAGGCAGGAACGCCTATCAGGACGGCCGTTTGGATTTGGCCCGCATGTATTTTCAAAGGGCCATGGAAGAAGCCGTGCTCAATGGCGTGGACGATTGGTTGGTCAAGGCCGCGCTCAACCTCATCGACGTGGAACTCGAAGCGCACAATCTCGAAGACGCCCTTAAGCTCCTGGATCAGGTTCCGAGTTCCTCCGATCCGGAACTACGTTCCCTGGTGCTTTGGAAGAAATCCCAGGCGCTGCATGCGCAAAAACGGGTTCATGAGGCCTCGGTCGTTTGCGATTCGGCCCTGAGTCTGCTTCCCCGCGGTCACATGGCCAAGCCGTCCATGGAGGCGGATAGGCTTCGCATCGCCTTGTCCGGAGACAAGAACGGGGAATGGGATTCCGACCTCAAACGTTTTGAAAAAAAATACGGAAACAAGGAGAAGGTTCTGGTCCGGAGTCTCCGGGCGGCCGCGGCCATGCACGAGGGAAACTTCACGGAGGCCGCCGATTTATGGCGGCGACTGGCGGTGGATTATCGCGAAAGAGGCCGTCTATCGCAGGTTGCGGCCAGCCTGAACAGGTTGGCCTTGTGCGGGCTGGCGCTGGGCGATTCGGCCGCGGCCTTGGAAGACAATCGCAAGGCCGTGGGAATTTATCGGGAAATGGGATTGGCCTTACCGGCCTTAAGGGCTCACGCGCTCATTTTCCTCATCGGAGGCGACGACGCCGAGCTTGCCAAATCAAGGCGAGAAATGGATTTTGTAGGTCTTGGCCGCACGGGCTTTGATTTGCAGGATGTCCTCGATGAATACGCCCAGTTTCTTCCCGCTAGTCCTCCTGTCCGTTAGCCTGGCCGCTGCGGCCAACCTGCAACCCCGCGACGTTCTTTTCCTTTCGACCCATAAAAGTCCCGTTCAAGTCGTTTCCGACGATCGCCAGGCCTTCGTTCTCACCGAAGGGGGAATTCTCCAATACGATTATCGCCGCGCGGCCTGGGTCGATAATCTCTACGCGGGTTTCGGCGACCAGAGAGTGCGAGGCATCTATCTTCCCAAAGACCGGGGAATGCTGTGGGTGGATGTGGGCGGCCGTTATCTGGAATACAATCCCACTTTCCAGCGGTTCACCGATGCGGGGGGAAATCTCCCCGGCGGAGATTTGGGCCTGGGCCGGGAGCCTGACTTGACGGGCCTGGTTCTCAACGAGGAATATTTTTTCATGGGGGACGGCATCCGTGATCGCTATATGCGGCGGGCGCCATTGACCCAGGCGCGCGTTTTCGATTACGATAACCTTTGGGTATTGACCGACGGTTTGGGTCCGTTTCTGGGTTCGGCGCGCCGCAAGGACGCGTCTTCCGCCTGGTTCGGGTTGGATGACCCCGATGTGACGGTGCTTGCCCGCGGCAGGGACAGGATCTGGTTCGGCTCCTGCGAAATCGACGGGGGGTTGGTTTCCGCGCGGTCGGATTTGAGCGGATGGAAAATGCATCTGGCGCGGAAGGAGCAGGGATTCGTACACGGTTGTGTGCACGATATCCTGCCTTGGCGGAACTTCGTCTGGCTCGCCACCGAGAACGGAGTGGTAAGGCACCGCCCCCAAACCTCGGAGTTCCGGCATTACAGCCTGTTTCAAGGCACCAGCGTCATGCGCATCAACAGGTTGCATGAACATGCGGGAGCCCTGTTCGCCGCGACGGAGTCGGGCGTCTCGCGCATGGAAAGTCCCGACGACGGATTCGTCTCGGTGCCGACTCCCCAGGGAATCGACATCGCCGTGAACGCCCTGGGATCCAACGGAGCCGACCTGCTGGCGGGAACCCGGTACGGGGTTTACATCCGGCGCGCGGAGAATTGGAACGCCTTGAAGGACATTTCTCCGGAGTCGGCGCCGTCGAGTTATGGAATCGATGTTCCGGATATTTCGTACCACCGGGAAGCGCTGTATTGGATAGCGCAAAACCGGGTGATGGTGAAACCTAAAGGGAAACCGGCCCGCTCCCTGTTGCAGCGTGATCAACCCGATCGCATAGCTTTTCACGACGACCTGATATTCCTTTCCTTCCGCACAGGTGTGACGGTATATAATCTTGCAAACAATCTCTGGACTGATTTCCGCCTCGAAGACGGAATTCCCGGCACCCGGGTGCGAACCTTCCTCGTCGACGGCGATTTCCTTTGGATTGCCACCGATGCAGGGGTAACCCGCATCCGCATTCGTACACACCTTCCTTAGCCCCCAAAATCCCAAAAGGTTTAAATTTCCTCCGCTAGGTTAGCGCCTCGAAGGCCGCCAAGCGAACGCTTTGCGCCTTCGATTATCTTGTGGAAAATTCCCGCCAGGTTGTATCGTCAGTATGACTGAACCTTGCAGGAAAAAAGTGAAAAGAAAATATTGTTTCCCCGTATCGCAGCAGGCAATTCTTCTGGGCTTGGAGTGGAAAAAACTCTGCCATTATGCCCTGGGGCAACCCGAACTTTTCGAAGAGGATACGCATTGGAAAAATTTCATCGGGGGAGGCGATAGCGCCTATCATTGGGCCTATTCCGGATTCGATGCGTCCGCGGCCCGCGGCAGGTTTCTTCCCTATTACCTGCACGAAGTAGTGCAGCCCGAAGGCAGCATATTCGAGATGTATCTCAAGGAAGGCGCCTTCGCCTCCCAATTGGAAGAGGTATTGGCAATGCGATTGGCCCAGGCCGAAGTCGCTTTGGTGGAGTTCATGGGGTTACACAAGGACGAATGCCGCTTCTATGCCCGCGACCTTTCCACGGGCAAGGAAATGCTCTACAGCCCCAACGACTATCTCGAATACTGGAGTCTGCCGACGCGTCCGCACAAAGACGGTCTCTACATGCAGATATATCGGGTTCCCTTACGAACCGTGGGCCAGCAGGTGCCCGAAGCCGTAATCCTAACCACTCCCACCTATTTCAGCGGCAGCGAATTGAAAGCCCGCAGTCTTACCTCGTTGCGCCTGAGTCCCTCCGCCTTGTCAAGCTTCAAGCTGGAGCGCAAGCTGTGGCACCGGGCGCATTGGATGGACTTTTGCGTGGACATGCCCATACCCTCCGAGAGCTATCTGCAGGCCTTGGTCCGGTGGGAGGAATACCTGCAAACCGACTTGGAGGCATCGGAGGTTTTCCGCTGCTTGCTGCACGAACTCGAACCCACGCC
>CAYNXV010000056.1:0-18298 GCA_964401245.1 uncultured Bifidobacteriales bacterium
TACCCCAAACGACTCAAGGCGGGCTTTATTGGCCCCCAGGCCTTGATTAAAAGGGGTGGGTTTATTAACTTTGACGCTCCTTTTTTTCGATATAGGGTAGAATGAAAACGCTTACAGCCAACCCAGACAAGATTGAGCGCAATTGGTTTGTAATCGACGCCGAAGGTGTCGTTTTAGGCCGACTGGCCAGCAAGGCCGCCAGCATGCTCATGGGCAAGAACAAGCCCATTTTCTCCACCAGCCATGATATGGGCGACCATATCATCATCATCAATGCCGAAAAAGTCGCGTTGACGGGTAACAAGGCCGAGACCAAGGTTTATTTCACCCATTCGACGTATTCCGGCGGCGGCAGGACCCTGTCGTTCAAGCAATCGCAGACCCTGGATGCCGGTAACCCGATTCGGGCCGCCATCAAAGGCATGCTGCCCAAAAATTCGCGCGGACGTCAGATGTTTCGCAAGCTATTCGTATACGGCGGCGCGGATCACCCGCATGGCGCCCAACAACCCCAAACCCTTTCGGTCTAATCCAGTCGGATTCATAAGGAGGCTATCATCGCTACCGAGCAAGCATACCGGGCCACCGGACGACGCAAGAACGCCATCGCCCAGGTCATCATCAAACCCGGAACCGGCAAACGAATCATCAACGATCGCGAATTCAAAGCGTACTTCGCCAATGACGTGCGGGAAATGCTCATCGAGCAGCCCCTCATCGCCATCGAAGGCAGCAAGACCTGGGACGTTTTCATCACCGCCGTCGGCGGCGGAGTTTCCGGTCAGGCGGGAGCGGCACGGTTGGGCATTGCCCGGGCCCTGCTGGTTTTCAATCCCGAGTATCGCAAGTTGATGCGTGAACACGGGCTGCTTACGCGCGATCCCCGCGCCGTGGAAAGAAAGAAATACGGCCGTGCGGGCGCCCGCGCAGGCTTCCAATGGACCAAGCGTTAATAGCCGCCTAAGCGGCCTTTTAAGGATTATTCAATGGCTATACCAGAAATCAAGGAAATGCTCGATGCCGGATGCCATTTCGGCCATCTGACCAAACGTTGGAATCCCAAGATGAAGAAATTCATCCTGACGGAGCGCAACGGAATCTACGTGCTCGACCTCGCCAAGACGCAGCAATGTCTGCAAAAGGCCGTGGACGCTGCGCGCCGCGTCCGAGCCACGGGTCGCTCCATTCTTTTCGTGGGCACCAAAAAGTCCATTAAAGACTGCATCAAGGAAGAAGCCCAAAGAGCCGGTGTCTTCTATGTTACCGAGCGTTGGTTGGGCGGCATGCTCACCAATTTCGCCACGGTCCGCAAATCCATCAAGCGACTCGAAGAGATCGAGAAAATGGAAAAGGACGGCCTTTTCAATGAAATCGGCAAGAAAGAGGTTTTGACTCTCAATAAGGAGAGAGCCAAGCTGGAAGCCGTATTCGGCGGTATCCGCAATATGCGCACCTTGCCGGGCGCCCTGTTCGTAGTCGATTCCGAACATGAAGAAATCGCGGTTCATGAAGCCAACCGACTCAAGATTCCCGTTATCGCCTTGGTGGACACCAACAGCGATCCCGACAAAATCGCCTACCCCATTCCGGGCAACGACGACGCCATCAAGTCCGTGGGACTGTTGACGCGCGTGCTGTCCGAAGCCATCATGACGGTGCAATCCCCTACCTCCGGCGAGCAGGGAAAAATCGAGCCGCAATTGGCCGAAGTTCTCGAGGGCACGCAGTAATGGCGGATATCTCGGCACAATCGGTCCAACTCCTTCGTGAACGCACGGGCCTCGGGCTCATGCAATGCAAAAAAGCCCTCACCGAAACCTCCGGTGACCTGGAAAAGGCCATTGAACAGCTCCGCAAGCAAGGCGCCGCGGTAGCCGCCAAGCGCGTAGACAAGGAAGCCAAAGAAGGCGTCGTGTCGGTGGGTTCCAACGCCCAGGGCGCGGCCATCGTGGAAATCAACTGCGAAACCGATTTCGTGGCGGCATCCGATGACTTCAAGGGCTTCATCGCCAAAGTATTGAATATCGTGCTGGAAAAGCAGCCCGACTCCCTCGAAACCCTCACCGGCTTGGCCCTCGACGGCGGAACCGTCAAAGAGGTCAATGAAGCCGTGATGGCGAAGGTGGGCGAGAAAATCAGCCTGCGCCGCTTCGCCTTCGTACCCGTAGGCGTGGGCGAAATCGCCCAGTCCTACTCGCATATGAACGGCAAAATCGGTGTGATCGTCAAGCTCGGCTTTACGGGTCAGCTCAATGAGCGCGATCGTCTCGAAAGCCTGGCCAAAGACCTGTGCATGCAGGTGGCGGCCGCCAGTCCCATCGCCATCGAAGCGAAAGACGTTCCCGCCTCCTTGATCGAAAAGGAACGGGAAATCTACCGCGAGGTCACTCTTAAAGAGGGTAAAACCGGCGACGTGGTCGATAAAATCGTGGAAGGCAAGGTCAATAAATTCTTCAAGGAGAATTGCCTCGTCAACCAGGTGTTCGTCAAGGACTCCAAGCAAACCGTCGAGAAGCTTCTGGCCAGCACGGCCAAGGAACTGGGTCTCGAATCCATAAAGGTTCTTTCGTTCCACCGAATGCAGTTGGGTCAGTGACCCGATGGCCAGCCTGAAGTATAAGCGCATCCTCATCAAGTTGAGTGGGGAGGCTTTGGCCGGCAGCAGTGAGTCGGGAATCGATCCCGAGACCATCCGCAGCATATCCCAGGAAATCGCCGAGGTGTACCGCATGGGCATCCAAATCGGCATCGTCATCGGTGGCGGAAACATCGTGCGGGGCGCCAAGTTGAGCGCCTTGGGAATCGATCGCGTTTCCGCCGATCAAATGGGAATGTTGGCGACCGTCATCAATTGCATCGCCATGCAAGACGCTCTGGAAAAACTGGGCATCTACACGCGCGTGATGACCGCCATTAAAATGTCGGAAGTGGCGGAGCTGTTCATCCGCCGTCGCGCCGTAAGGCATTTGGAGAAGGGCCGCATCGTGCTCTTCGCCGCCGGAACGGGCAATCCCTATTTCACCACCGACAGCGCGGCCACGCTCAGAGCCATCGAAACCAATTGCGACATTATCATGAAAGCCACCAACGTGGACGGCATCTATGATCGCGACCCCAAAACCAGTTCCGAAGCGGTGCGCTTCGAACACCTCACCTATACCGACGTGATCAACCGCGACCTCAAGGTCATGGACACTTCGGCCATCGCGCTTTGCCGCGAAAACAACATGCCCATTCTGGTTTACAACATGAGGGTGCCCGGCAACCTGCTGCGCTCGGCCAATGGGGACAAAATCGGAACCCTCGTCACCGCCACCGTCACGCAAGGAGGGTAATCCATGTTCGACGAAGCATCGCTGAAAAGCCGTATGCAGAAAACCGTGGATACCATCCACAAGGAATTGACGAAAATCCGCACGGGAATCGCGTCGCCATCCATTCTCGAAAACGTTTTCGTGGACTATTTCGGAACCCGCACGCCCATCACCCAGGCGGCTTCGGTATCCGTACCCGAGCCTCGCATGCTGGCCATCAAACCCTGGGACAAATCGCTGTTCGGAGCCATTGAAAAGGCCATACAGGCCAGCGATTTGGGCCTCAATCCCGTAAACGACGGCAATGTCATCCGCCTCAACATGCCGATTCTGACCGCCGACCGTCGCAAAGATTTGGCCAAGGTCTGCCGGAAAATCGGCGAAGAGGGCAAGGTGGCCGTCCGCAATATCCGCCGGGACGAAAACGATCACGTCAAAAAGCTGGCCAAAGCCGAGTCCAAATCCGAAGACGAGGTGAAGGAGCATCTGGAAGAAATCCAGGCCATCACGGATGAATACATCCATATCATCGACAGTGTCGTGGCCGATAAGGAAAAGGACATTCTCACCGTATAACAACCGGCGAGAATGACAGCCCTCGTGCGCGACGTTCCCCAGCATATCGCCATCATCATGGATGGCAACGGCCGCTGGGCCCGGAAACGGTTCCAGCCGCGCGTTTTCGGCCATAAGGCCGGCACCCGCGCCACCAAGAACATCGTAAAGTCCTGCGGCGAACTCGGCGTAAAATACCTCACCATCTACGTTTTCTCCTCGGAAAACTGGGAGCGCCCGCTGGCCGAAGTGGACGCCCTCATGAACCTCCTGGTCGAAATGCTGCATCAGGAAATCCTGGAGTTGATGGAAAATAACGTGCGTTTGTGCGCCCTGGGAAACCTGTCGCGCCTGCCGGAAAAAACCCGCCGCGAGCTCGAATGGGGAATCGACCATACCCGGAACAATACCGGCCTGCAGCTCAATCTCGCCGTATCGTACGGCGGACGCGAAGAGATTGTGGAAGCCTGTAAAAAAATGGCTCGGGAGGCGGCGCAAGGCACCCTCAATCCCGACGACATCGACGAACAGGCGGTTTCGCGCCGGCTCTACCAGCCGGAGGTGCCCGATCCCGAGCTGCTCATACGCACCGGAGGCGACCAGCGCATCTCCAATTTTCTGCTTTGGCAAATCGCCTATACCGAGCTTTACGTAACACCCACGTTATGGCCCGATTTCGACAAGGAAGGCCTGGTCGAAGCCATCGAAGCCTACCACTCCCGCCAGCGGCGCTTCGGCCGCGTAATGGAAAGCTGACCGCCGTGGGCGAAGTAGGCATCCGCGTCGTTTCCGCCCTGATTCTGACGCTGGTGGGCGTGAGCGCGCTGGTTTTGAGTCCCGTCTCCCGCACCCTGTTTTTGATTATCATCCTTACCCTCGGGGCCTGGGAATTCGCTCGCCTGGTAAATCAACGCTTGGCGGGACCCCGTACAGCCTGGCTGTCGGCATCGCTGGTTTTAATCCTGCTGCTGCCCCGGCTGTCCTGGCCGTTTCCCCCCGAAGCCCTGTCCGGCTTCTTTTTCTCCGCATGGCTGCTGGCCACGGTCTTCGCTTTCATCCTCACGGGATTCCGGGCGCTTCCCATCGAATCCATGGCGGCCTGGATATCCCTGCAAATCACGGGGGTGTTGTTCCTGGGGGTTTGGGGAGCCGGCGTATTCGAGCTGTTTCTCCCCGTGGCGGGCTGGACGGCCGCCCAGCCTTTTTTACTGGTGGTTTTCTGCATGACCGCCAACGATTCCGGCGCTTATTTTACGGGCCGGGCCTGGGGCCGCAGCAAATTGGCGCCTTCCATCAGTTCCAAAAAAACCTGGGAAGGGGCGTGGGGCGGCCTCGCATCCTCCGTGGCCATCGCCCTGGTTCTGGGGCCTTGGTGGTTGGATATGAGCTGGTGGGCCAGTGTGGTTTTCGGGACGGTCATGGCGTTCACCGCCGTTTGCGGCGACCTCCTGATGTCGGTGCTGAAGCGCTATGCCGGCGCCAAGGATTCCTCCCGGCTCATCCCCGGCCATGGGGGCATTCTCGATCGATTCGACAGCGTGCTGCTTTCCGCTCCCGTAGCGGTTTTTTTCCTGAATCTGGTCGGCGTACTCCGCTAATCCCATAATGCCGGCTCTCCGCCATTTACCTTTTTAAAAATTGGGGATTTTCGGGCGGTTAGCGTGGATTATCCGCATGATTTACAATAACTCATTGCGCAGTCCCCCCGGCACCCTTTAATATATCCTTCGGAGTGCTTCCAAATTGGGGGGCGGGTGATTGCCGAGGGATTCGCAATTTATGAGCCGACACATTACCGACACGCTGCAAGCTCTCCTCCCCATGATCACATCCAGCTCCAAATGGACGCTGAAGGCCATGCTTCAGTCCAACTCCACTATCGTGACCAAGGAATTCATAGTAGACAGGGGTTTTCCGAAGGGATGGGAGATATACTGTATTCTCCCGTGTTCAAACGATAAATATCATTTTCAGGTAACCCTGGGAACGACCAGGAAGAACCTGGAAAAACTATTGCCCTACGAAGGCGACCATGCCATCAGATTAAGCGCCTTGGGTGAAATCGCGAATGTCATATCCAGTTTATTGACGGCCGAGGATGTATTCATGGAGGCGTTCAACCATATGCGCGCTTCCACGCCTTTTTTTTCGGAAGGCGACTATACGGAGAAGCCGGACTGGTGCGTTCACGGAAGAATAGCCGTGGATGACTGTGAATTTTTCCTGAACTTTTCCCTTCGTGAAGCCGAAAATCCCTCTGAAGACATCCAATTCGGAGCCGCGGCCGAACCCCAATCAAGTGAAACGGAGGAGAACTCGCTCGCCTCCAATCGCCACAAGAGGAAATCATGAACTCACTGGCGGGAAAAAAGGTGCTGGTCGTCGACGATTCCCAGTTCCTGGTCAAACAGTTGAAAACGTTTCTGGAGACCGAAATGAAACTTTCAGTAGTCGGAACCGGAGGAGACGGCATGGAAGCCGTGGAATTGTACGGTAAACTGCGTCCCGACCTCATTACCCTCGACATTACCATGCCTCGCAAGGATGGCTTGACGGCCATGCGGGAGATTCTCTCGCTGTACCCGGATGCCCGCATATTCATCGTCTCGGCTCTCAGGGGTCAAGAAATCGTGGACTGCATCAATAGCGGAGCGCGTGGGTATATGGAGAAGCCGCTGCAATTCCAGGACGCGGGCTATGTCCAGGACTTCAAGGATTCACTCCTGGAAGCCTTCGGAGCCGGTTGAACGCCGCGAAAAGGAGACCTGCTCCCCGCTCATCAAGCCCTTGGATTTAGGAAATCGTTTTTTGGGCAGTGCCAGCGAAACCGATGTCCCTTCTCCCGGTTTCGAACGGATGTCTATGCGGCCTCCCCGGGACCGCACCCATTCGGCTACGACGTCCATTCCTACTCCCCTGCCGGAAATATTGGTGATTTCGCCTCGGGTGGAAAGCCCCGGAAGCAGCACGAGAGCGATTTTTTCCCGCTCATTGAGGCGGGCCGCCGCTTCGGAACTTTTAAGCCCAATCCCCACCGCCTTGGCCACCAGCTTGTCGCCATCGATTCCGCGGCCGTCATCCTCAACCGTCACGCAAATTTCTTCCAAGGATTCCGAGAATCCGAGCACGATACTGCCCTCCGCGGGCTTGCCGGATCGGACTCTTTCCTCCTGGGGCTCTATGCCGTGATCCGCGGCATTTTTGAGCAGGTGCACCAGCGGTTCGTCGAATTGGGCCAGGACCATCGGAGTCATCTCCAAATCTTCGGGCACCGCCCGGAAAGAAATGCCCTTGCCCAACCTGATGCTCAATCTTTGCATCAGCTCCGCATATTTGGAGGCCATCCCACTCAACGGAACAAAATCCAACACCCGGCAAAGTTCCAGCAATTCGCGCCATTCCGCCGGCTCCTCCTTCTCTCCGCCTTTCTCTTCCACGGCGGCGCAAAGCCGGCGTAATCGCGATAGCCGGGCTTCGGGTATGGAAACCATTCCTTCCAGTACTCCTCCGGTGATTTTTTCCACCAGCGCCTTCAATTCATCCAAGGCGACTTGCATCGCATCGGCTGTTTTTCTGGTTTCCGACAAACCCTGCGGAAGGGATTCGGGTTTGGTGGAAAGCCGTAGATTATCTTCCGCTTGGTGACTCAGCTGGGAGAGTCTTTCGAACCCGAATGTCGCCGCCGTGCCTTTCAGAGTATGCAATTCCCGCATCAAATCGGCATGCACCGCGAGGTGCAGCCCTCCATCTTCTTTGAGATGCGCCGGATCGAGCCACCGCCGGATCAGGGAAATGCGGGCGTCGGCATCCTCGAGAAAGCCCGGAATTTCGGAGATATGATTGACGATTCCCAATATCGCTTTGACCTCCGACAAGTGCCTTGCATTCTGATCGCGCATCTGCGCTTCAATGCGTCTCGCCAAAGTGACGTCCTGCGCCAGCACCATGATTTTGGCGAACTCCCCCTGGCGATTGAACATTTTCTGATAATTGATTTGGACAATGCGGACAGTCTCTCCGGCTCCTATCTCCAGTTCCCTTACGGGTACCAGCTTGATCAATTTGCTCCACCGCCATACCGCCTGTTTCTCCTTGACCAGTTGCACCCACTCCAACATCGCCCGCGCCTTATCCTCATCAAGACGCAGCAATTCGGCCAGGGAACTTCGGGACGCATGGCGAATCCCGAGAATGGTATTGGTCCGCAAGGCGCGTTCGGGATTCACCGTGCCGTCCAGGTTCACGGTAAACAATCCCTGCTCGATATTGTCCAGAATATCCTTCAGCTCCTGGATTTTTTCCGCAACCAACTCTTCCAGGTTCTCGGTATACTTTTTGACGGTGAGCCGCATATCCTCGAAGTTTCCGGCCAGAATACCGATTTCGTCATTGGTGGCCACATTCACCGGCTGCTCATACTTTCCCTTGGAAATGGCATCCACGGCTTCCGCCAACTCCTCCAGGGGCCGGGTTATGCGCCTGGATTGGATACGGGTCGCCATGGCCGAAAGCACAATGCCTCCCGCGCCGAGCAGAATCAGCAGCATTATGGTGTGAAGCAACCTCCGCCGCCCCGCGGCATGGGCCGCCTCGATACCCGCGCGCATGGAGGCGGTGGAAAGTCCATAGCGGACGTATCCGACTATGTCTCCCTCCACTTTCACCGGAGCCGTGAATTCATGCACCTCTTCGCCGCCCAGGACAAGCTTCCGTTGCGACGCGTCCTTCAATTCCGCCGCCCAAAGGCTCAATGAATCATCGAGCCGAATCCGACCATCTACATGGCCTTGCGGATTCAAGTCGGTGGAATACACCCACGGCTGCCGGTCATGGTCCATGTAAATTCCGTAAAGGACATCTTCATCATCCCGAACTGTGGAGGAAACCAGGTCGGCCACGGCCACGAAAGCATTATCGGCAGCCATTCCCGCCAATGCCTGACCGTTGTTGAGTACCAGAATTTTCCCCTTGGCCATCAGCGCTCCGCGGATACGCTCCACCGCGTCTTCGCCGGCGGAACGCGCCGCCGAAGCCTGCATCCAGATCACCGCCGAGAAAACCACCAGGAACGCCGAAACCTGCACCGCCAGCGAGGCGGAGTTCAATTTGAGGTAAATACTTCGGAATCGTTCGGGAGACTTTGCCGCGTCCACTTTTTACCGCTCCACAAGAATGTCGATTTCGTTAAGCCTATCCTTGTTGATACGCATATAGCGCAGCGTCAAATCGATATTGAGAATCTTGTGGACCGCCAGCGAATGGTGGACGGTGCCGGCTTCAAAGTCCCAGGCATCGTCCTGTCCCTCCAGAATCAGGCCCGCCGCCTGGGCGCCGAGTCCGTAATGATCGGGCAGCACGGCGAAGGTTCCGAATTTAATCACGGGAGAAACCAGATTTTCCACGCCGACCACCACCGGCTTCCGGTACCGCTCCAAGCCGGGAAGCCAGGCCCTTTCGATGATTTCGGGAGTGAGGTAGAAATTGTCATTGGGTATCCATATCGCGTCCACGTTTTCCCTGCGGGTGAGGTGGTGGAGTCCCGCCCGCACCGCTCCGACCACGTCGCGGGTGGAGTCGCTGATTTGATACTGGACCAGTTCGATGTTTTCCGATTCGCATAACTCGGCCTGCCGGCGGATAAATCCATCCATGGAATGGCGGTGCACGACTCCTACCCGCCGCAAAGGCGCTTTCATGATATTCCGCAAATTCATCATTGTTATCACCGCCGGTACTTCGTAAAAGATACCCATGGACCTTTGCAGGCCTTCCATGGCTCTGTCGACCCGCACCGCCATCAGGCAAATGCTCGGCGGCATCGCGATGGAATCGGTCCATTCCCGCTGCGCCGCGCCGTAAAGGCTTATCGGGCCATTATCCATCAGCACGACCGCCAAGGGACGATAGGTCCGCAAATCCTTGATTAGGGCCGAGGCCGTCGATTTCGGATCATGCACCTTGTCCATTACCTGGAATCCCGCGCCCAATTCCTGCCGCAGGCCTTTCAAGGTTTCTTCGAATTTGGGTCCATCCGGACGTATGACCAGGATGACTTGGCGGTTCGGCTGCAGACCTTCGGCCTGGGCGAATATCGCCAGCAAGCCGATAAGCAGGCACAGTAGGCGAGGGATTTTCATTACCGCCATGAGTCCACCCCCAATAAGGCATTTTCATCGGCCTCCAGCTTTTTCACGGACTCCATCACGATGGGGCTCTCCGTATCGGAGCGAAGCGCCAAGGAGACCAGACCCATGCGCGCCTGCTTCAATTCGAGTACCGCCAGCTTCGCCTGCGATTTCTTTTGGAATTCCGCATAGGTGTCCAGCGAGATCAGAATGGCATCCGCCGAGCGGAAAAGGAGAAGGGGCAGTAAATCCTCGACTTTCGTCACGCGATTGACGCGGGAGGAGGTTCCCGTCATGCTTTCCACCAATTTCTGCATTTCCCGTCTCTCCAAAATACCCACCACCCCTACGGATGAGTTCGGCAGGCTTTTCCGCTCCAGAGGCGTGTTGAGCGAAACCAGCACGAAAGGTTCCGAGCTGCTTCCGTTGCGCATGCCCCGCAGCCTGATACCGTATTGCCCGAAACTTTCCAATACCGGAGAGGTCGCCATAACGGCCTCAGGCTTTTCCTGGATGACCTTGGCATGGAAATCGGTTTGGCGGCCGAAAACGGTGATTTCCAGCCGCGGACATTTCCGGGCCAGCATGTCCTGGATAACATGGGGTTTCATCAACGAGGGATGGTAAATGTAGAGTCTGGGCTTGGCGTGAAGATCAACGGCGCCATAAAGCGCCATAGCCATGACAATAATGCGGAGGGTATGCCCTGACATTTGCGTACGAATCGGAACCTTCTTCAGTATAGCATAGCGGATTCCGGAAAGAACTACACATTCGTGAAACCGCCGCTACCCGGCTTCACGAATCATTTCTTCAAGGGTTGGCGATTTTTTCAAAAAATAGGATTATACCCCCATGATCTATGGCCCATTTTCCATCCTGCAGGGAAATAGGGTATTCCAATTGCAACGGTTCCTGGCATGTCGATACCACCAACTGACCCGTGGAATCGGGACTTTTACATTCGGTTTTTTCGGCCTGGAATTTGGATTCGGAAATGGACCAATCGACGGCTTCAATACCGACAACCCCTCCACCCATGGATCGGGACATCAACGCCGTACCGTCGGGCGATATGACGATGTCTACTGTCATGACCTGGCCCGCGCCAACCTGAATGGTCGACTGCCAGGAACCGATGACGGTCGCTTCCAAATCCCCTTGATTATCCGTTCCTTCGTCTTTGGTACAGGAAGCCAGCAAAGCGGCCAAGCAGAATCCAACCGTTACTTTTTTCAAATCCATGCGCATATCCATCTCCTGAATCCGGGATACCTTCTCCGTGGCAAGATTCTACGACCTGGGTGGATTTACTGCAATAGGCTCCGCTCTTAGGACCGAAACATGTTGTTTTTTCGCCTGTGCGGCCGCTAGAATAGGGTTTGCGCATGAAAATCTGCAGGCAACCGGCCGGACGGATTCCGAATAGAGGCATCAATTCAGTTATTCTGGGGTTCCTGCTCTGCTTGCCGGCGCTCGAATCGCAAGCCGAAAAAGAGCTTTCCAATCTGTCGCTCAATCAGCTTCTCAATATCGACGTGACCTCCGCCTCCAAACGGGACCAGCGGCTTTTCGAGGTGCCGTCCTCGATTTACGTCATCACCGCCGAAGACATCCGCCGCAGCGGGGCCAATCGGATTCAGGACGTGCTGCAAATGGCTCCCGGCACCTGGTTCAGCGACTTCAACTACCATAACTCCGCCACAGCCATACGGGACATTTCCGATGGCTATCCCCAAAGCATCCTATGGCTGATGGACGGAATACCCATCACCCATCCCATCGTGGCGGGCATGCCGTATTACGCTATCGATATTCCCCTGGCGGATGTGGAACGCATCGAAGTCATCAAAGGACCGGGCGGAACCATTTACGGGACCAACGCCACCACCGGAGTCATCAGCATTTTTACCCGTCGCGCCGAGGACTCGGAAGGACATGCCATCGTCTGGGAAGGGGGCTCACAGGGATACCGTTCCTCTTTCGCCCGGCTGGGCTCGCGACTGGAAGGTCCGGCCTATCTTTCGGCATGGTTACTGACCCGCTACCATGAGGGCTATGATAAGAACCCGGCTTTCGATGGGCCTTTGGTGCGCCCTCCCCGGCTTCAAGGCGCGAATTTGGGAATCGCGAACCCCTTTCCCGAAAAAGACGACAAGCGTTCGATGGCCAGTGCCGGACTGAAGTTCGACATTCTGACTTCCGAAAACCTCACATGGAGCACCAATGTTTTTTTCAGCCGGGCGGACCTGGATGAATACGTACGCTTGGTGAAACCAGCTTCCGGTAACGCCGCCGGGAGCAGAGACAGTACCTGGCTATTGAAGGGTTACGTCCAGAATCTGTATACTTCATTGCGGGCCGATTACTCCCGGTCCCCGAACCATAACCTCTTCGTACAGGCTTTTTACCGCGACAATCCCAGTACGATCGCCATCGGAGGGGGTAATGACGTCAAGTTGAGGATATATGACTTCGAAGCCCAGAATAATATCCTTCTGGCGCGGAGGCATTGGCTGAGCACCGGAGTCAATCTGCGCGCAGTGGATTTCGAGGTGCTTCCTACCGGAGACCGATCGAACATAATCCTCGCCTACCCCGTCCGGCGCGAATATCTATGGGGCGGCTTTATCCAGGATGAGATTTCCCTGATGAAGGGATTGAAATTGACGCTCGGGTCCAAAATGGAATCCTGGACCCTGATTGGGACGGAGCCCATGTTCTCCCCCTCGGTGCGACTGGGTTATTCGCCGGATTCGAAATCGCTGTTCTGGGCGGCGCTTTCGCGCGGCTTTTCGACTCCCGCCTCGACCCAGGTCGATATGGAATACCAACAGGAACAGGTTCCGGGTAGGCAGATATTCGAATCACGCGGCCTCGAAGCTCCCAAGGCGGCCGGGCATTGGGTATCGGTAGTGCCGGGGGAGGACATGCGCCCGACCTCCTATGTTACCGCCGAAACGGGATTCCGCACCTCTCCCTGGCCATGGCTCGAAATGGATATCAGTCTCTTCAACACCTATGTTTGGGGTTTATTCGGCGCCACGAAACAAGGCATTTCGCTGGATAGAATCGTTCCCTCGGCCATAACCCCCGGAGATACCATCAGCCCGATTTATTACGAAAACAATGCGAATGCCGTCTATTATGGCGGAGAAGCCGTAGCGCGCGTGAGACCGCTGGATTTTCTCCAGTTCGAAGCCTCCTATTCGCTATTCCTGGCCGAGAAAAAGCTTACCTATGAAAGTTCCAACGAAACGGCAGGCACCATCGGGAACAAGTTCACGGTTACCGGCAGCACTCCGGAGCATATCGGCCGCCTGCGCCTCTACCTGGATCTGCCTGGGGAAACCAAATTGACCGCCAACGCCATGTTTTCCTCCGAATTCCTAAGGGGCACCCCTTATAACTACTACACTCTCAAGTCCGACCCCATCAATGGAATCCTGGCCGACAAACCCTCGCCGCAATTAAGGTTGGATTTACGCCTCGAAAAACGCTTTTACCATGACCGGGCATCCGTCAACGTCTGGGGTCGCAACCTGACCGCGAAACATTTCGTGGAGAATTATCTGGAATATGTTCCGGGGGTCTACCCGCATATCGTCCACCCGACCTATGGCGGGGGGGTCAGCTATGAATTTTAGCGTATAGGGGATGAACCTGGGGAAATCCCCTCGTTACCAGGTTCGCGACTGGCCTCTCCCGAGAGGTAAATCTATATTGAGGGGAAAATGAGCCAAATTCCAGTATGCCTGTTGGGTGCCACGGGTTCCATCGGTGACAGCACCCTCAGCGTCCTCCGGCAATACCCCGAAAAATTCCGTTTGGAAAGTCTCGCTGCGGGAAGGCAGTGGCGAAAAGTGCTGCCGCTAATCGAAGAATTCGGCTTGGAAAAGGTATGCATTTACGAGGAAGCCGCGGCCGGAGAACTCCGGAAGGCGCTTCCCGTCAAGAGTCGCACCGAAGTGCTGTCCGGCATGGAAGGCCTGCTGGAATTGGCGCGCGATCCCTCCATTGATTTCGTCGTGAACGGCCTTTTGGGGTCCATCGGCTGCAAACCCACTTTGGAAGCCATTGCCAAGGGGAAAAGGGTGGGTTTGGCCAACAAGGAAACCATGGTCATGGCCGGCACCGTCATCAATCAGGCCCTGCGTGATAACCCGGGCTCCGCGCTCATTCCCATCGACTCGGAACATTCGGCGATTTTCCAATGCCTGGCCGGGCGACCCACCAGCGAAGTGGAGGAAATTCAGCTCACGGCTTCGGGAGGACCCTTCCGCGAATTACCCCGGGAGGCCTTCTCCAGCATTACCAAGGCCCAGGCGCTCAAGCATCCTACCTGGGTGATGGGCCAGAAAATCACCATCGATTCGGCCACTTTGATGAACAAGGGATTGGAAGTCATCGAGGCGCATTATCTCTTCGATATTCCCGTGGACAAAATCCGGGTCATCATCCATCCCAGTTCCATCGTTCATTCCTTCGTGCAATTTCGTGACGGTTCCCTGATGGCGCAACTCGGCTGTCCCGACATGCGCCTGCCCATCCAATACGCCCTGACCTTTCCCGAACGCTGGCCTCTGCCCGTGGACCGCGTCGATTTGGCCCAAGTGGGCAAATTGGAATTCTTCCCTCCGGATTTCGAAAAGTTTCCCTGCCTGGGTCTGGCTTTTCAGGCGGGCCGGACGGGAGGAACCGCTCCGGCCCTCGTCAACGCCGCCAATGAAGTGGCCGTGGCCGCCTTTCTGGCCGAAACCCTATCCTTCAACGGTATTCCCGAAACCATCGCCCGCGTAATGGACAGCGTAGCCACCGTGCCGCACCCTACGCTCGAAGACGTTTTGGAAGCGGACCGCGCCGCCAGGCAGGCCGCCACCACCCTCATACGAAAGAAGACGGTATCCCATGTTTAATCTGACCGGCTATTGGTCGCTCCTCTATCAGGTGCCCATCGGACTGTTGGGCCTGAGTTTCCTGGTTTTCATCCATGAAGCCGGTCACTTTCTGGTGGCCAAGGCCTTGAAAGTGCGGGTGAACACCTTCTCCATCGGCTTCGGCAAAAAAATCCTGCGTTATCGGCGCGGCGAAACCGAATATTGCATTTCAGCGATTCCCTTCGGAGGTTACGTAGCCATGGCCGGCGAGAATCCCGACGAAGCGGATGGGGACACTCCCCCCGACGGAAATGAATTCAGCGCCAAGCCCGTGCCGGTGCGCATGGCCATCGCCTTCGCCGGACCCGCCGTCAATATCGGTTTTTCGGTTCTGCTGCTTTTTTTCCTGTATATGTGGGGCGTGCAGGAACCGAAGAACTCCATGGTGGTCGGCGAAGTCGAACCCGATTCTCCCGCAGCCGAGGCCGGAGTGGAAAGAGGCGACGTCATCGTATCGCTGGCCGGCCAGCCGGTCAGGGATTGGGAGGCGCTGCTCCAGGAAATCGCGGTGCGGGGCGAGAATCCCGTGAAAGTCGCCGTGGAACGCGATGGCGCAGTCGAGGACCTTACGCTTACGCCCCGCATGAATCCCCGTCTGGGCATAGCCATGGCGGGCATTTTCGGCGAAGGCGAAGTCTATGTGCATTCCATCATTCCCAACCGTCCGGCCGCCGGAGCGGGCATGCAGGCCGGGGATAAAATCCTGCAGGTGGAAGGGGTAAAGGTGCCTTCGGCCACGGCGCTGATAGAAATCATCAACAAGTCGCAAGGCCGCGAAATCAGCCTGCTGGTGGAGCGCGAAGGAGAGGAAAGTACCCTACAGGTTACGCCGGAACTCGATGAAGGCACCGAGCGGTACGTGATAGGCATTTTCCCCGCCGTCAACATACCCACGGTATTGGTGAAGCGCAGCGCCGGCGAAAGCTTCAGCCGCGCCGTCAACCGCAATCTGGAATTCGGGACCGCGATTTTCAAAACCCTGAAGGGGATCATTACGGGGCAAATCCAGGCCAAGGCCCTGGCCGGCCCCATCGGCATTCTCCAGATGATAGCCAGCAGCCTGCATTACAGCGTGCAGCGATTCGCCGAATTCATGGCCCTCATCAGCACCAACCTCGGCGTCATCAATTTGCTGCCGCTGGCCATCACTGACGGAGGCGTGATTCTTTTCCTCACGTTGGAGGCCATTCGGGGAAGGCCCATCAAGCCCAGCACCCAGATGCGCATCAACCAGGTGGCGGTGAGCTTTTTCATCATGCTGGCGCTGTTCGTAACCTTTCACGACATTCTCCGGATACCCTGGTTTTTGAATTAAATTTCCGGCCATGAAAGTCCTGATTATCGGCGGCGGCGGCCGCGAACATGCCCTGGCATTGAAACTTTCCGCCTCGCCACATAACCCCCGGCTCCTCTTCGCTCCGGGAAACCCGGGCATGGAATCCCTCGGCGAATGCCGCCCCGTGCCCGCCCACGACCTGGACGGCCTCCTCAAGCTGGCCCGCGAAGAGGCGGTGGATCTCACCGTGGTCGGCCCCGAGCAGCCCTTGGTGGAAGGCATCGTCGACTTGTTCCGCGCACAGGGATTGGCCGTTTTCGGCCCCACCCGCGCTGCCGCCCGCCTGGAAGGAAGCAAGGTCTTTTCCAAGGATTTCATGGCGCGTCACGGCATCCCCACCGCCGCGTTCGCCACCTTTACCGATTGGGAAAAGGCCCGCGCCTATATCGAGGCGCAAGGCGCCCCCATCGTGGTGAAGGCCAGCGGCTTGGCGGCCGGTAAAGGCGCCCTGGTATGCGCCACCCTTTCGGAGGCGCTGGCAGCGGTGGATTCCATGCTGGGTCCCGCCGCCGTATTCGGAGCTGCGGGCGCCGAAGTGGTGGTGGAAGAGTTCATGCAGGGGGAAGAAGCTTCGGTATTCGCCCTGTGCGACGGCGAAAATTACGTGCTGCTTCCCAGCGCGCAAGACCACAAACGCATTTTCGAAAACGACGAAGGCCCCAATACGGGCGGCATGGGGGCTTATTCGCCCGCCCCGGTTTTGACGGCGGAATTGATGGACCGGGTGCATCGCGAGATTATCTCCCCCACCCTCAAGGGCATGCGGCAGGAAGGCTGCCCCTATACCGGCTTTCTCTATGTCGGATTGATGATGACCCCCCAGGGCCCCAAAGTGGTGGAATACAATTGCCGGCTGGGCGATCCCGAAACCCAGGTGGTATTGCCTCTTTTGGCCGATGACCTGCTCGACCTTTTTCGGGAAGCGGTAAACGAGGGCGGCTTGCGGCAACGGGAGCTTCTCCCCATACGCGGTTCGGCCGCGGTGGTGGTTATGGCCGCCGAAGGCTATCCCGGGAAATACCGCAGCGGAGACGCCATCGAAGGCCTCGATAAGCTGGAAAGCCTGTCGAATGCCCACGCCGTCCATGCGGGCACGCGCCGGTCTCCGCAGAAGCCCGAAAAACTGGAAACCGCCGGCGGAAGGGTGTTGGGTCTGGTGGGAACCGGAAACGACCTGCAGGAGGCCCTCAACGCCGCCTATGCCGCCGTAGACCAGGTCCGCTTTGCGGGCGCGCAATACCGGCGCGATATCGGTCAAAAAGGATTGGCCCGGCTGCAATCGCCGTAATGGATTTTTCCCGACGGCATATTGGTAAGTTAACGGCATGAATCCCCGTATCGCTGCTAGCGGAGCCCTCCTGGTTGCCACCCTGCTGATCACCTTCGGGTTTTCCGCCAAAAACCCGTCACCGACCGTCGCCAAGACACCCCCGAGAATGATTGATCTGAAGCCGGATACCACCGCTTTGCGGACGGTCAAGCAAACCGCCTTGAAGGTTCCGGAAAAGCTGCTGTTCGATATAGTCTGGGGAGGATGGAGCTTTCGCTGGGTTCACGCGGGGCAAGCCACCCTGGAGCTTTTGCCCACCGAATCACCGCACTTCTGGCAGATCAGGTCGCTGGCATGGTGCAACAGTTTTTTCCAGACCTTCTACCCCGTTCGCGACACCCTTAATTCCCGCATCCATGCTAAGGGGATATACCCGCTTCGATTCGACAAGGTTCTGCATGAGGGAAAATACCATGCTCGCCATTCGGCCCAGTTCGACCATAAGGCCGGGCGCATCACCACGAAGGATACGACTTTCGACATTGAACCCTTTACCCACGATGTGCTTTCCGCCTTTTACTATATCCGCACCCAGAAATTGGAAGTGGGGCGCAGCTTCGAGTTGGATGCGGTTTCGGGCAAGAAAAAGTACAAGCTCAAGGTTTTATGCCATAAAAAGGAAAGAATCGAGGTGCCCGCCGGTACCTTCAATACCATTCAGGTGGAACCCCTGTTACAGGGCGATGATTTGTTCAAGGCCC
>CAYNXV010000057.1:0-11596 GCA_964401245.1 uncultured Bifidobacteriales bacterium
TGACCGTGTTTTCTATGCCGATGGGCGGCCTACGGTAAACCAATTCGTCGCGACAGGCGAGTATTTCCGTCAGAAACTCCGAGGCCGGCGGGCCGGAGGGCCGCAGCGATACGGGCCGGAACCGGATGAGCGCCTGCCTTTCATAGTCCAGCGCTTCGCCGCCGGGAGCATAGTATTCGCGCCATACTTCGAAATTGGAAGCCAGGGGACCGCTTTCCCCGTGAGGACGCAAGCGCAAATCCAGCTCGAATATGCCCTCGGCCTTGGCCTTCAACGTCTTCATCAATTCTTTCATCAATCTGCTGAAAAAGTCGGCGTTGCTGATGGGGTCGACGGCACGGTTGGTTTCTCCCGCTGAAGCGTAAATCAATTGCAGCTCGAGATCGGAGGCATACCCCAATTCCCTGCCTCCCAGCTTGCCTTGGGCGAATAAACCGAACGGGCAGGGTTCGCTGTCGCGCATCGGCGTGCCGAATTCCTTCTCCATCTCGGCATAGGCCAAGTTGAGGGCTTCGGACACAACCACGTCGGCCAGGTCGCTGACCTCCCGGGAAAATTCATCCTGGGGCTTGTGCGGATAAACCAGGTGAAGCACGTCGAGCCGAAAAAGTTGGAAGTCCTTGAAGTGATTGAGGCAGGCGGATTGATCTTCGTGATTATCTCCGCATTTGGATAGGTGAACCCGCAACAAGGCGGCAAAATCTTCGCGGGAGCGCGTCTTTTTCTGCTCGTCCAATGATTGGAAAAGGGTTTTCACTTCTTCGGGGGGAAACTTCGCCATTTCCTCCGCCAGGAAAGTGCCCGCGCTCAGGATTTTGGCCAGGGTGGAGAGGGTGGTGAAATCCTGATAGGCGGGAAGAGCCGAGTCTCCCGTGTGTTCGGTGAGGTTGTCGATGAAGTCGTTGAATCCTTGGATGGCGGTTTGATAATCGGATGCTTGCGAAAGCCCCGACATGAACCTTTCCATGAGCACGATGCTGACCTTGATCCGATCGAGCAGACCCGTATCCTTGATAGGGCGGTTCCTGTCGTCGGTAACGAAAATCTCATCCTCCACCAGTCCTTTATGCGAACGGGTGAGGATTTTATGGATGTGGATTCCCTTCAAGCTCAGGGCATTGCTGAGGCTGAACAATAACGCCTTACGATCGCTACCTCTTATCGACAATACGGTATACTTATCGTCTCCATGGGCGGTGATTTCGAGCGGTAGCCGGTCGGTTTCCAGTTCGGAAGACTTACGGCTCAGATATTCGCCGATGCGAAGATAAAGGTCGGCGCGCAAATCCTCGAATCGATTGGCTTTGAGTTTGCCCATCATATCCGAAAAGTCGCTCCGAAAGCGGTCTTGAAAGTCGTCGGTGAGGACTCCCTGCTGGGGATGCTCAAGAATCAGGTAATCGATGATGAGGGGTTTGGCCCCCTTATCATCTGAACGCGTGTCGGCATAGGTGAATACCTTGCCTATGCTGATATCGAAATCATGGCTGGCCAAAAGTCCCGATAAGGCGGCGAAGAAACCGGGTAAATCCTCGCCGACCACGGTGAAGGCGCAGGTATGGGCATCCATGGGAGAAAAGCGGAGCGCATACGGAGTGCCGGGTAAAAGGCCCGCTATTTGGTCCACATGATCGAGGATTTCCGGTAGGGTAAACTGGTTGAAATAGTCGGAATCCAGCGCATGAACATGCTTTTCCACCAGGCCTGGTGGATAGGATTCGGCGCGGGCCAATACCTGGTTTTTCTTTTCGGTGGGTGTTGAGGTGGCCATATTCCGGTAGTTGGCCGACAAAGTGCCGGGCTGGGGGGAAAAATAGAAATTGCCTCTGGGAATCTCAGCTCCCTCCGCCATCGGCCTTGGTGCGTGCTTTGTAGGTGGAACCAACGAAAAAGGCACCCCCAAAGATGAGGGTGCCTTGAAGTAGCAGATGAATGGATTTTATTAGCCGTGGTAGTACAGCTCGAACTCGTAGGGGTTCGGGCGCAGCTTCAGGGGCTCAATCTCATTCGCCTTCTTATAATCGACATAGGCCTGAATCATGTCGGCATCGAATACGTCGCCGGCCAATAACCATTCCTTGTCTTTTTCCAGTTCGCCGATGGCTTCTTCCAGGTTCTTACACGTGGAAGGAATGTGCGCCAGCTCTTCGGGGGGCAGTTCGTAGATGTTCTTGTCCATGGCCGGACCGGGTTCGATTTTGTTCTTGATCCCGTCGATCATGGCCATGAGCATGGCCGAGAAGGTGAGGTACGGGCTGCCGTTGCTGTCGGGGCAACGGAATTCGAAGCGGCGGGCCTTGTCGCCGACAACGTGGGGGATTCGCACCGAGGCGGAACGATTGGTGGCGGAGTAGGCCAGGTTCACGGGAGCCTCGTAACCGGGCACCAAGCGGCGATAGCTGTTCGCGCTGGAGTTGGTGAACACCTGGATGGCGCGGCCATGCTTGATGATGCCGCCGATGGCCCACAGGGCTTCCTTGCTCATGTTGGCGTAACCGTCACCGGCGAAGCGGTTTTTGCCTTCTTTGGAGATGGAGGCGTGCACGTGCATGCCGCTTCCGTTGTCGCCCCACAGAGGCTTGGGCATGAAAGTCGCCGACTTCCCGTGTTTGTGGGCGGTATTCTTGACGGCGTATTTGAGTTTATGAACCTGATCGCCGGCCGTGAGAATGGTTCCGAACTGGATGCCGATTTCACATTGGGCGGTAGCCACTTCGTGGTGGTGGATTTCGGGTATCAATCCCATTTTCATCAAATTCACCACGATTTCACTGCGGATGTCCATCAAGGTATCCTGAGGCGTGGTGGGGGCATAACCCTGCTTGTGCGCCACTTTATGGCCACGGGAACCGAGTTCCAAGCTGGTCCAGGGGCCTTCAGCGGATTCCAGGGAGTAGGAGGCGCGTCGGGGCTCGCTGTTGTAGGTCATTCCGTCGAAGATGAAAAATTCCGGCTCCGGTCCAAAGAAGGCGGTGTCGCCGATTCCGGTGCTGCGAAGATAAGCCAGCGCCTTGGCGGCGATGGAACGGGGGTCGCGATTATAGGGCTGACCGGTGCGGGGCTCGAGAATATTGCAGAACATGGCCAGGGTGGGAATTTCGCGGAAAGGGTCGATATAGGCCGTGGAGGCATCGGGCACCATGATCATGTCCGACTTATCGATGCCTTTCCAACCGCGTACGGATGAGCCGTCGAAAGCCATGCCGTCCTTGAACATGTCTTCATTCAAGCGGCTTACGGGAAAGGTGAAATGCTGTAAGGCACCGAATAAATCGCCGAACAACAAATCTACGAATAGGACGTTGTTGTCCTTGGCGAGTTTCATGACTTCATTGGGAGTGCTCATAAGGTATTTATCCTCCAGGATTTATGATGATAAGCGAAGAGACGGCCTGAAAATTATGGGACGGTAAACTAGCAAAAAAGGTTAAAGCCAAAAGTGAAGACAAGGGTAGTGACAAGATATGACAATGATTGACTTTTAATGACAATGTCAATAATTGGCATAAGTTTTCTCGCATCCCGTCTGCTTGTGTCAGGCCTTTCCACTACTTTTTCCCGCACACTGTCAATTTTTTCCAATTCCAGACGATTTGGATGGAATCAAGTAAAGCTAAGGTCATGCCAAGTCTTTATCCGAAAAATCTTTGTAAAGCTGACTGGCCTGGGGTGTCCGTTGGAGGCTGTATTTTCCCCGGTAATGGGTTATTTCGCCTTCGGGTCGCATAAAGTAAACTTGCCCGATGCGCACGTCGGGATAAACCCGGATGGGATGGACCACTTCGATTTCCAGGGTCCAGGTCGGGAAATGGCAAAGCATTTGATTGTCGGGCCCGAGCGTATAGCCCCAGCCCACGTCTCCAAAGCCGGCGGTTATATGGGTGTTGATGCCCAGTCGTCCAATCGAACTCCGACCTTCGAACATGGGAATGAATCGATGGCTGGTGGCGGTTTCGTTGGTACATCCCAGGTATAAACGTCCCGGCTCGAGAATCAAACCCTCCGGGGGAATGGTCAAGGTGCGGGTGGGATTGTCCTTACGCATGTCGAGGCAATCGATCCGGTCGAAATCGTAGGTCAGCAGGTTGGCATTCAAGGTTACGTCATAGGAATTGGGTCCGAGATGGGCGGGAATGAAAGGCTTGATGGCAATGGTCGCCGCTTCCATTTGCTTCAGGATTTCCTTGCCCGTCAAAATCATACGCGGAAGCCGCCCTCTCTCCGTCCCAAGCGAAAACCGGCAAAAGTTAGCAAAAAAAAGATCCTCGATTGTAAGTTGTTGGCGGATGCGTTGCCTATTCCGCCTGCTTTTGTTTTCCTTTTTGGCGTATGCCGACGGCGCGGTGCTGAAAGGGGTTTATTCCACGCCCTCAACGGGGGGCTATGTCACGCCGCGACTTCCCCTTTACCTGGCTGTTCCCGACAGCATGGGAGGTTTCCACCTGCCCGAGTTGCTCGGGCTGCCCGATAGCGCTTTTACCCGGGTTTTGCACAGGCAGGTCATTCATGGAATCGTTCCCACCGCCGATGAAAAGCAATTCATAGCCGGCCTCCACGCCTTATTGTCGGGAAAGCCCCAGGAAGTGCGCAGTCGCTGGCAAACCCTACGCAGAGGGGGTTGGAAGCGGGAAATGGAAGCCGCACTTTTGACGAATACGGCGGTGATGCTGTTCGCCATGGGATGGCCCGACGAGGCGGAGAAGGAGTTTAACCTGGCGATTGGCCGCTTTCCGGAATACTCCGCCGCTTGGAGGAATCTCCATTCGATGGCGTTGGCTCGGTGGGATTCCCGTGCCGCTTCCCGATTGCTTGAGGCGCGATTGCAAAGGGCGCCCCGGGATGAATGGGCGCTTTTGGCCCAGGCGCATATGAGCGCGCGGCTGGGTGATGCGCGGCGCGCTGAAGAAATTTTGCGAACCCATGCCGGATGGAGGGACTCACTCCACGAAGTGCAATTGGGATATGCCCGACTGCTGAAGGAATCGGGGCGTCTGGACGAGGCGTTACGCTTTTACGGATTGGGACTCGACGGTCGGCCGAAAGACGGAAATGCCTGGTTGGAATTGGCCGATATCTATTATCTAAAGGGATGGCTGGTGTTCGCGCATCAGTGCATTATCAAAGCCTTTCGCGAAGGCGTGTCCACATTTTTTGCGTATGAGCTTTTCGGTAAGGTATTGAGCGAATTCGGCACGCGCGAAAGTTGGCTGGGCGCCGAAAGGGTATTGGAAGACGGCCTGCCCAAAGCCCCCGGCAATCGAGCCCTGGCCCAGCTGCTCTATCATGCCTATGCCCGGAATGGGAAGGTGGAAAAGGCGAGGAACTTGAGATCCCAGCTTTGGTTCCATTTCCAGGCTCCCTTTCCTGAGATCTCCAAAAGCCGGCTGGATGCGCTGCGGATGAAAACCGGCTTTGGGCTTGGCCCGGCGTTGGATATCCGCCTCACTTATATATCGGCGCCGTTGGTTTTGGCTTTGCGGGAGAAGGATTTCATCGGATTCGAAGAGTTGGTTCCTTAGGGCGCTTCGAACTCGTAGCCGCTTGGATAAAACGCATCCTCCTCATTCCGCGCTTCCTTTGCATTTTTCTAAGTGATTGAAGTTCTGGTAATTACGGAAGTTACGGTTGCGCCGAGGATAACACCGTTTATGATAATGTTTGCAACGCTGGAATATTGCAGCGGAATCTTCGAATCGAGATCCGGATTTTAGGGGTAGGGGGGGTGTTTTCCCTGGGGAGATTTCCCGGCTATTGGTTTCGGGTGGTTGCGGGTTAATCATTCCTATTGCTAATACGTAGAGATCACGGTGGAAAATGTATAGGGGCGGATAGGCCAAGCCAAAAAAAGATGCAGCCTATGTCCACCCAACTCGCCGTAGTGCAAAATAGGTGCGGATTACGGCGAGTTGGGTGACATTATTGCCTGGATAGTTTGCCCCGATCTTTCCAGTCGGGGCAAAATAAAGTGCTATTTTAAGGGCAGGTTTAAATCGGGAAAAAGTTGATTCAAGAATCAAGCCAACAGGCGCTTGGCCAAGGTATCAATAACCGCTGCGAGGAAGTATGGTAATATCAAAAATTGTTCTGAAGAATTGGCGAAACTTCCGTTCCGCAGAATTCGAACTCCGGGAATGTACCTACGTTATAGGTCCAAACGCTTCGGGCAAGTCAAACCTACTTGACGCACTCAGATTTTTGAGGGACTTATCAAAACCAAAAGGAGGTGGCCTGCAATTCGCAGTTAGCGACCGGGGTGGTTTGAAAAAACTTCGCTGCTTGCACGCCCGTCAGCAACCGAACGTATCAATTGAAGTCTATCTAAATGAAAGCTTTGGCAATGAAGCGCAGTGGATTTACAAACTCTCCTTTAAAAATGGTGAGGGAAAAAATGACGCATTGGTTGTTTCTCATGAGTCAGTTTTTAAAAATGGAAAGCCACTAATTGAACGTCCAGATAAAAACGATGGAAAAGATCCACAACGCCTTACACAGACATATCTTGAACAAATAGGTTCGAATGAATCATTTAGAGATGTCGTCAATTTGTTCAGTCAAATTACCTATCTACACCTTGTTCCGCATCTTTTGAAAAACGAATCCTTTACTCATTCGCCTAAAAAGGATGAAGATCCATTCGGGCAGGGGTTCTTAGAAAGAATTGCGAAAACACCTAAAAGGGTTAGAACCAGCAGACTTAATAAAATTCAAAAAGCATTGCGAATTGCAGTTCCAAATTTCGAAGAGTTAAAATTTGTCCAAGACGAAATAAATGGGACGCCGCATTTAGAAGCTCGATACAAGCACCATAGGCCACAGGGCGCATGGCAACGAGAAGACCAGTTTTCTGACGGAACGATTCGCCTTTTAGGCATCTTATGGAGCCTACTAGATGGAGTGGGAATGCTTCTCATTGAAGAGCCGGAATTATCACTTAATGAAGATGTCGTTAAGCAAATTCCTGTACTAATAGATCAGGTTCAAAAAAAATCCAAAATAAAGCGACAAGTTATAATCACAACGCACAGCGAATCGTTGCTACGGAATGAAGGCATTGACCCAACAGGATTGGTCATCTTAGAGTCAACACAAGATGGAACAAAGGTGAGATCAGTAAATCCCGCCGAAAAAGACGCGTTGGCGTCAGGCTTTTCCATTTCAGAAGTTGTTCTCAAAAAAAATACGCCGAATAACCTTTCACAGCTAAGCTTGTTCTGAGAGGTCGAAATGCAATGGTTTTTGGCCACAGAAGATCCTCTAAGCAAGGCTTTAGCAACGAAGCTGCTGTCTCATTGTTTTGGGAATATTGAAATAGCGGCGGACTTAGGGCAACGCGGTAATTCTCAAATGTTTATGGATATGAGAGATAACAAGTATTGCAGACTTGCAAAACAGCATCCAATTCTTGTTTTAACGGATTTGGACCAGAACAGCTGCGCTCCTACGCTCAAGGAACGTTGGTGTAACGGTTTGGCATTGCCGGCCAAATTGTTTTTCCGAATTGTCGTTAGAGAAGCGGAGGCCTGGCTGCTCGCTGATGCTGAGGGTTTTAGCTCTGTATCAGGGATAGGTAAAGGGAAGTTGCCAAGGGATGTCGAGACCTTAAATTCTCCCAAAGAGCAAATGCTAAGCTTGGTCAGGAAGTACGGTAACAGGTCTATTAAGGAAATACTTCCAAATCTCCGCTCGGCTTCTAAGGTATCCCCTTCCTACAACAATATTTTAGTCGAGTGCGTTAAAAATAATTGGGATCCTAAGCGCGGTTCAGCTCGATCCCTTAGTCTGAAGAAAGCCATTGATAGGCTAAATGAATTCCAAGAAACATAAGAAACCTGCCCTTAAGAATTCAGGCAATAACGATCACCCAACATGCGCCAGTAGGGAAATCGCAGGCATGCTCCGCATTGCGGTTTCCCTACTGGCGCAAACGTTGCCGAGCAATTGTCGGAATGCGGTCCTACCAGGGCAATGGAATCTGGTGTTTTATCCATATGCAAGTCCAGGTCATATTCATAGTTTTCCCTGAAGACCATTTCCCGGAGGGCCGATGTTTGCATTGACCAGATTTACCAATCCTTGCCTGCCGATCTTGGTGACCCTGCTTTGCGTCATATCCACTCAAGGTCAGGAGGGCATGGGCACCTGGATACCCCGGGCCGACCTGCCGGTTGTTCGGCATGAGGCTGCGGGCGCCGTCATTGAAGAGCGCATCTATCTGGTGGGAGGCTTTTCGAATCCGAACGGCGGCGCCTCGGAATTGCAGATCTACCATCCGGCAACCAATGCCTGGACGGCGGGCGCCAAAATGCCGGTCGGCCTGCATCATCCCAATGTGGGCGCGGCCGGCGGCAAGCTGTATGTGCTGGGCGGTTGCGATCATCCGCGCAAGCCCGACCCCATGCCGAATAATTCACCCTGGCTAGGATCCCACCATGCTTTCGAATACGATCCCGCCCAGGACAAATGGCGTATCCTGAGCCCCTTGCCCCATTCCACCGCCGCCGGCGGCGTCGCCCAGTGGGGAGGGAAACTCTACCTCATCGGAGGCGTGGATACCAATGGCGTGGTCCTGGACCGGGTTCAGGAATTCGATCCCGTTACCGGGAATTGGAGAGAACGTGCCCGTATGCCCCTGGCCCGGGAGCATATCGGGGTGGCGGTGCTGGATTCCCTGATTTATGTGGTGGCCGGACGGGAGAAGGGTCTTGGGGGCGTGAGCGTCAAGGCATTCCAAGCCTTCGATCCGGCCCGTAACTTATGGCATACCTTGCCGGATCTGCCGACTGCCCGGAGCGGATTAAGCCTGGCTGCGGCGAAGGGACGGCTCTACGCCTTAGGCGGGGAATGGCCGGGCGTCTTCGACCTCAACGAGGAGTACGATCCCGTTCGCAAGTCGTGGAGAACGGTGGCAAAAATGTCCCATAAGCGACATGGCTTCGCCGCCTTGACCTATAGGGATACCGTCTTCGTTATGGGCGCGGTGTCAGCCAGCGAAGCCTTCCTTCCTCCGGGTCCGACCACCGGACTTGCGGGCCGGAAGGACGCGGGTGAGGCTGGATACCAGGTTTGGCGATTGGGCCACCGGGGTAGGGGAACTCTGTCCTTGGGCGACTTCGATGCCCTGGGAAAACGCATTGACCCCGCCTCTCCGCGCTTGTCAATCGGCAATTCCTTGATGGACTAGGATGCGCGCATAGGAATTTCACCCTGCCGGAGAGCGAGAGCTTACAACCCCGCGATGCAGCCGGCCGCGTTGCCGATAGGCTCAGCGAGAATGGAAGCTCCCAGGGCTTTTTTACGGCGCGGGTTGAATGCGCTCAAATCCAGGGGCGGCTTCTCATCGTGCAAAAGCTTCGAGATGCAGGCAGCCGACAAGGGAGCCATGCTGATGCCGCATTTGTAATGCCCCGCACAAATCAGCAGCGACTTGTCGGGATGTAGATAACCCATAAGCGGCAGACGGTCGCGGGTGCGGGGGCGGATGCCGGTCCAGGTTTCCAGGGTAGTGGCGTCCACTTTTCCCAGAAAAGCATGCAAGCGGCTCGTCAGATATTCACGGCCCTGCTCCGTGAAGTCCTCCTCCCAGACACCAGCCTCGGTGGTGGCTCCGGCCACCAGCGAATCGCCGCGGGGGACCAGGTAGATTTCTTCGCTGAAATGCACCAGCGCCTCTTGCCGGTAGAACCGGGGCATGCGCAGCATCTGGCCCTTGACGGGTACCATCAGGCGCGGCAGGTCCAATAAGGCCAGCAGGTCGTTGGTCCAAGCCCCTGCGGCCAAAAGGAGCTTTTCGCCGGTAAGGGTTTTCTCCCCGGCGGAAACGGTCCAGGATGCCTGCCCGTCGCGGTGCAATCTTCGAATCGGTTGGCCGGTGTGGAAAACCACCCCGGCCTTTTCACAGGCCAACCTCAGTACCTCCAACAGGTCGCGGTTCTGGATATAGGCTTCGTGAGGAAAATGGATGACCCGGTAATCGTCCAAGGTGACATGCGGCTGGAGGAAAGCGGGAGCGGTATTAAGCACTTCAAAGTCGATGGAGGCTTCCTTGTGCAGTTGCTCCAGACGCCTGGCAAAATTTCCGCTTTCCTTCTCGCCGGTCAAAGAAAAAAATTGGTAATCCGGGCAGGCATGGATGGGCAGATCGTGCCCGGACAGGGCGCGCAGTTTGGCCACCCATTCCGGATAGGCCTGAATGGAGCGCACGTAGAATTCCCGGAATGGGCTATGGAAGACGCGGGCGCCCCGGGTCACCAGGAGCCCGGCCGCCGCCCACGAAGCTTTAAGCCCCGGAGTGTGAGGGTCGACTACGACGACGCGTTGGCCTCGCTGGGCCTCTTCGAGGGCGCAGGCCATGCCCATGATACCGGCACCGGCAACGACCAGGTCGAAACCGGTATCTTTGGAGGTGGGGGAGGGGAAGCCGCTCATGGCTTGCCGTTCAAGAGATCCATGATCAAACCCCGGGCTTATTCAAAGCGTTGGCCGAAGCGAATAAATGCGGGGCTGCACCCAAATCGGCGAAGAAATGGATTTGGCTGCGCACGGCTTTGTGGAAGTCCGAGACGTCCAGGCTTTCGTTTTCCGAATGGGCATTGGTATAAGGGTCTTCTATGCCAACGAGCAAGGCGGGGATGTCGCCCAGGGCTTTGGTGAAATGATCCACGAAAGGAATGGTGCCCCCGCATCCGATAAGCACGGCCTCGCGTCCGTAACCCCGGCGCAACGATTCCTTGGCCAGGGCGAACACGGGATGGTCGGGCTTGGTCATCCACGCATTGGCCCCCTGTTCCGGTTCCACTTCGCAGCGCAGTCCCCAAGGGCAGGCACGCTTGATGGCCGCGGTCAAAACCCGCATGGCCTCGGAATGATCCATGTCCGGCACCAGCCGCAAACCGATGCGGGCCCAAGCCGAATCCATGATCACGTTGCCCGCGATTTTTTTTCCGCCCGATTGGATGGAGTTGACTACCAATGACGGCTCCCGCCAGGTTTTCAAAAGTAGCTCATGATCCTTGCCGAAAAGCCGAACGCCGTCTGCGATTCCGGCCTGCCGCCGGAAAGTGGCGTCGTCCATGCCCAGGCGGCGCATGTCTTCAAGTTCCGCTTCGGTAGGGGGAACCACTTTTTCCCACAGCTCGGGAAGAGCGAGGCGTCCGTTTTCATCCACCAAGGTCGCCAATATTTTCGACAACCCCATGATGGGGTCGGGAATAGGCCCTCCCCACATGCCGGAGTGCAGAGGGTGGTCCAAAGCGGTTACCGTGACATCCATGCTGATGAGACCGCGTAAGGTTGTGGTCAAGCTGGGAAGTCCTGTGTCGAAATTGGTGCAATCGGTAAGTACCATACAATCGGCACGCAGGGTTTCGCGATAGGTTTCCAAAAAGGTGGAAAGGTGAACGGAGCCGATTTCCTCCTCGCCTTCGATAAGCACCTTTACGTTCACAGGCAGGGTACCCGCGGTTTCGAGCCAGGCCGCGATACTGGCCGCGTGAATGAGCACCCCCGCCTTATCGTCGGCGATGCCGCGAGCGAAAAGTCGCCCGTCCCTTTCGGTGGGTTCGAAAACCGGCGATTGCCACAGTTCTTCGCGCATGGG
>CAYNXV010000057.1:11696-18004 GCA_964401245.1 uncultured Bifidobacteriales bacterium
GCGCGCCAATTTTCCCATACGGGTTTTACTGCTTGCGCGATCACCGATTCATCCATTCCGAATTTTAATCCCGCCGCCTCGAAGAGATCGCGCAATCCGCGGGTGCCGCCGAGTCGTAGCGCGCTTTTGTAGTCCCGGAGCGCAGCGGCTTCGTCGTCGAGCGAGCGGCGCCAAACCTGTAAGGCTCCCAATTGGGCTATACCGTATTCAATGTAATAAAAGGGCACCTCGAATATATGCAATTGCTTATGCCAACCTTGCCCGCGAAACTCCTCCAACCCGCTCCAATCGACGTTGGCGCCGAACCGCCTATCCAGGTCCAGCCAATATTTTTCCCTTTGGTGCCGGTCATGGGGTTTGGAGTAGAGCCAAAATTGAAAGGCGTCCACCGTGGCCACCCAGGGAAACAGGCCGATGACGTCTTCGTCGGCGCTGGCCAGGGCGCGCAATTTTTCCGCGGGGGAGTAGAATTCCTCCAGGTATTTACCCGCCAAGCGCTCCATCCCCATCGAAGCCACTTCGCTGAATTCCATCGCAGCGTGCCGATTGAAATCGATGTCCATTTCGCGGGTGCTGAAATAATGGAAAGCATGACCGCTTTCGTGCAGCAGAGTGAAAACATCGTTATTCATCCCCACCGAATTCATGAAAATGAAAGGAAGCCGCACCTCGGGCAATCCGCTTTGATAGCCTCCAGGGGCTTTACCCGCCCGGTTTTCCAAATCCATCAAGCCCAGGTCACGCATTTTCTTGTACTTGTCGGCCAAATCCGGATCCAACCTCTGGAAAATCCTTTCCACGCCGTCCATCAATTCCTCGGCGGTGGAAAATGGTCGCTGGGGCGGCCGTCCCTGCGGATCGCAGCTCAGGTCCCAAGGGCGTAAAGTGTCCAATCCCAATTTGCGTCGACGCCTTTCCAGCATTTCGCGGTAAAGCGGCACCACCGCCTTTTCCACGCCTTCGTGAAACGCGAAGCAGTCTTTGGGACCATAATCGGTGCGCAGATATCCTTGAAAGGCATAGTCGATATAGCCGGGTAATTTGAGGTGGCGCGCCATTTCACCGCGCAAGGCCAGCATCTCATCAAAGATATCGTTCAGCCTGTCCTTGTCAGCCAAGCGTCTTTCGGCGCTTGCGCGCCAGGCCTTTTCCCTCACCGCCCTGTCGGAGCTTTGCAGAAAAGGGGCCAATTGGCTCAAGGTTTTGGTTTCTCCGTCCCAGTCCACCGTCATTTCGCCGGATATTTTCTGGTATTCCTGCGAGAGCTTCGAAATCTTTGTTTGCAGCGGCACATTGTCGGGGTGGAACAGGCGAACGGCCGTGGCCAGGGATTGGCGCCACTTCCCATAGCCCTCGTCGGGCAAGGTTGCGGTAAGGGGATGATTGATAAGCTTTTGGTTTAGAGCGTCGTATTCGGGCGCCAGCTTCGGTTCGATTTCTTCCACGAAGTGCAAATAGGCTTTTTCCTTGGCTTCGTTGCGGGTGTCGCAAGTCATGGCGATATAATGCCGCGAACCCTCTTCGCCCACTACATTGGTGAACTCAGAGTAATCGCCTATCCAGTGAAGCAGATCATGCATGTCGGAGATTCTCCGGTCCTTTAACTCGCCCAGATAGGGCTCCAGGGCATGCCAATCCGACAGATTCATTCCCGAAGGAAGGTATCGCCGCGGAAATTCCACGCTGGGGCGGGGGACGCGCCGGTGCCAATCGTCTTTGTCCGGCGATGGTCCTGGGTGGGATTGGGCTTGCGAAGGCTGCAGTTCTTGTTTCATTGCCATAATAAAAAAGGTTTTTCGCGGTCTGGCAACCCGGCGGACATTGCCTAAGTTCCGGGCCGTTAATATCTTATGCCTCTCCAAAAGGTCCCCATGTTCGAAGAAATACGTAAGCGACGCACTTTCGCCATCGTCAGCCATCCTGACGCCGGCAAAACCACCATTACGGAAAAGTTCCTCTGGTACGGGAATGTCATCCGCGAAGCCGGCCATGTCAGGGCCAAGGCCAATAAGAAGTTCACCACCTCGGACTGGATGAAAATCGAGCAGCAGCGGGGCATATCCGTCTCCTCTTCGGTACTTTCCTTTCCTTACGAAGGCTGCCAGATAAACCTGGTGGATACTCCCGGCCACCAGGACTTTTGCGAGGATACCTATCGCGCCCTCACGGCGGTGGATTCGGTGTTGGTTCTCCTCGATTCGGCGAAGGGCGTCGAGCCCCAAACCATCAAGCTCATGGAAGTGTGCCGCATGCGCCGCTCGCCGGTTACGGTATTCATGAACAAATTCGACCGCGACAGTCTCGACCCGGTCACCTTGATGGACCAGGTGGAGGAGATTCTGGGCCTGCACTGCGCGCCCATGACCTTTCCCATCGGCAACGGCAGGGATTTCAAAGGGGTTTATGCGTTTTTCGATCAAACCGTTCACTTCTACCTGCCCGGAGAAGAAGGGGAGCGAATCGAAAAGGTGGAGGGTATACACGATCCCAGGCTCGACGAATGGTTCGAGGAAAGGCCTTTGCGCGAGTTCCGGGAACAGGCGGAACTGGTGCAAGGGGCGAGTGAACCTTTTCAACTCGAAAAATACCTTAAAGGCGACCAGTCACCCGTTTATTTCGGGTCGGGGATCAATAATTTCGGCGTCAAGCATTTGCTGGACAGCTTTGTGCGTTATGCGCCTTCTCCCATGCCCCGGCAGGCTTTGCAGCGCACCGTGGAAGCGTCGGAAGGGAAATTCACCGGATTCGTTTTCAAGATCCAGGCCAATACCGATCCCAAACATCGGGATAGGGTGGCGTTCGTCCGCATCTGCTCCGGTAGGTTCGAGCGGGGGGCCAAGGTGCTGCATTGCCGTACCGGTCGACAAGTGCGCCTGGCGGCGCCTTCCACCCTCATGGCCAACGACAAGACCATCGTCGAGGAGGCCTATGCGGGGGATATCATCGGCATCCACGATCCGGGCCTTTACAACATCAGCGACACGCTTTCCGAAACGGAAAAGCTCGACTTCCTGGGCATTCCGGATTTTGCGCCGGAATTTTTCGCCAGGGTATACCTGGAAGATCCCCTCCGCAGCAAACAGCTGGCGCAAGGCCTCAAGCAATTGTCCGAGGAGGGCGCCACCCAGCTTTTCCATCCGTTGCAAAGTCCCGTTCCGGTTTTGGGTGTGGTGGGAGTGTTGCAATTCGAAGTGATCAAATTCCGGTTGGAAGAAGAATACAACGCACGGTGCCGGTTGGAATCGGTGTCCATCCACGCGGCGCGCTGGCTCAGCGGTGACGATGGCGAATTGGCGAGTTTCAAGTCGCAGAACGCCCATGACATGGCCGTCGACAAGCGCGGTAATTCCGTATACCTCTGTCCCAACGAATACCGACTCGAACTCATGCAGAAGAATTTCAAGGGCCTCAAATTTTCCAAATTTTTTGAAGCTTCCGAATAACCTTTTCCAGCCGCACAAGCTCCCGGGGTAAAAGCCGCTAATTTACGGCAATCCTTTTCGGAATATCCGCCAATTACAACTGGACAGGCATTCATGTCTCCGTCTAAGATAAGGCCATGCGGGGAAAGTGGATTTTGTTCTTGTTTCTGGGAGCGCTACAGACCGGTCAGGGCGCTCCGGTTGTCACGGCGCTCACGGTTGCCGAAAAAAACGCCGCCAACGCCCGTTGGGAACTCGGGCAATACCTCTTCCAACAACGGGAATACCCGGCCGCCCTTTCAGAATTGACCAAGGTGTCACGCTTGCTTCCGGCCGATGCTCATTTGCAATCTTTGATTGGAACCCTGCAAATCCTGACCGGCAGTTTCGAGGCCGGCGAAAGCACGCTCTTGGAGGCTTGGCGGCGAAACCCGAACGACGCGCAAATCGGACTATTGCTCGGTGAGTATTATCTCTCCGTGCAATCGCATTCCAAGGGCTTTTTCTTTTGGGAGCATGCGTTGGCTCTTGATCCCGATAACCATGCCTTGCGCCACGCCCTGGTGCGAGCCTATGCCGAGTCCGGCCACTTCGACCGGGCGGCTCCGCATGTGAGGCTCAGTCTCCAATTCCATGACGGCAAATCCCCTCCCGACATGGATTATGCCTATGGGTTATACCTGGCGGATGCCGGACGCTGGAAGGAGAGTCGCGAACATCTGGAACGGGCTTGCGCGATGCCGGGATCGCAGCCACGCGAACAGCATCATTTGGGATTGGCGCGCTTGCGCATGGGCGATCATGCCGCGGCAGCGGAGGCTTTGGGACGATTCGCCGCCACGGGAAAAGCCGTCCCGGAAACCTTCCTGGCCTGGGGCGAAGCCCTTTACCTGTCCAAATATTGGGAGGAGGCAGAAGGCGCTTGGCTATTGGGATTGAAATCGCATCCCCGCTCTTTCCTCCTAATGAACAAATTGCTGGAGCACTACTTGCGGACGGCCCGACCGGAACGGGCCGTCAAAGTATTGGATTTCGCCCGACGCAAGGCTGGAGACGATCCCCGGGTGAAATTGCTGCAAGCCCGCCATAGCCGACTGTTGGGGAAAAACGCCTTGGCCGCTTCCGAATTGAAACGACTTTTACGTGAGGCGCAAGGGGAGTTGTGGAACGACGTACTGTGGGAAAGCGCTCTGGTCGATTATTCGCGCGGCCATCGGAAACAGGCAGCCGCCAAAGCCGAAAAACTGATGGGCCAGGGGTATAAGGCCCATGAGGCGCATCCACTCATCGGACGCTTGGAAGCCTGGGACGGAAACGTACCGGCGCGAGTCGCCGGTTATTAATCCTTATTCTTCCGCAGCTTCGCCTTCGGCGGCGTCGGAAGCATTGTCGGCGTTCAGGTCGAACAGGCGCTTCAAGGGTATGATTTTTAGGCCCTTTTTGGGATCCACCGCATCGGACATCTTGTCGGCCGCAAAGCCTACCAAAAGGGGATGGTCGGGATGGTTCACAACGGCTTTCACGAAATCCGAACTGCTATAGCCGGGCATCAGAAAGTTGACCACATAGGTATCGAAGTCGCATTCACCCATCATGGCGTAGGCGTCTTCGGGATCGTTGGCCGTTTCAATGGCCGCATTAGGTAGAATCTTGGTGACGATGGCCACCGTTTCGTTACGGCGTTGGCCGTCTTCGTCAACGATGAGAATCGTTCTTTCCGAAGTATCCGCTACAAGGTTGGTATCCAAAGGGGGGTCCTCTTCTTCTATTTCTTCTTCGGGGTCGACACCTTCTTCCATGTCTTCGGGTACCTCGATATCCTGTAACAGAGAACTTTTGGGCGTCTCTTTTTTACCCTTCTTGGCATCGGACGCGGTTTCGGATTTCCCCGCGCCGGTGGCCGTTTTGGCTTTTGCTTCTTTGCTTTTGGGTTTCTCTTGCGTCATGACTTCCTGCTTTCGCTGGCAAAAGGTATAAACATGCTGAGGGCTTAAGTGGCTCAAACGGCCATCAGGGCCTCTATTTCCTCGATTTCGCGGGGTACTGAGGCCGACAGGTTACGACATCCCTTTTCGGTGATGAGCAGGTCGTCCTCGATGCGTATCCCTATCCACTCGGAATAGGTTTTCCCGCCTATACGCAGGGAAAAATGGCCGTAAAGGCCGGGTTCATTGCTCAATTGCCATCCTGGTTGCAACGGCTCGTCCTGATAGAGACGGTGAGGGTCGCCGTCATGCTCCTGCTCACCCATGAGATGGGAGAGCCCATGGGGTTGCCCGGAATAGGCGCGTTCGGCTTTACCTCCCTTGGCGAAGAACTCTTTTTCCAATTTATCTTCCAGAAATCGCCATACCTTGGCGTTCAAATTGCGGATGGTTTCACCCGGGCGGGCATGCTTCTGGGTTTCCTTCTGGGCGGCCAGCACAATGCCGTAAAGCAGCTTCTGCAGGGGATTGTAGCGGCCCGAAACCGGTACCGTCCGGCTTATATCCGCATGCATGGTGCCGTAGCGCACGCCGAAGTCCATCAGGACCAGGCTTTTAGAGGGAAGGGGTTCGTCGTTTTTAAGGTAATGCAGAATGGTGGCGTTTTTACCCGCGGCGATGATGTTGGGAAAGGAAAGTCCGAAATGGCTGCGTCGTCGCATTCCGTATTCAAGGTGGGCGGAGAGTTCATTCTCGTTTTTGAAAGACTTCATGGCGCCCAGGGTTTCACGGAAGGCCTGGCCGGTTATCACATTGGCTTTTACGACGTCGCGAATTTGGTAATTGTCCAGGGGCAACCGAAGGGCGAAGTGCCCGCGCACCAGAGTTCGGATGGAAAATCCGGAAGGGCGCGCCTCCCGAGCCAGTTCCTCCAGTTTTTCCTTGAAAGCCCAGTTGTGAT
>CAYNXV010000058.1:0-17852 GCA_964401245.1 uncultured Bifidobacteriales bacterium
CTCCTGAACGGTTTCGATGGAGCCTTCCGTCAAAATGCGTCCTTCGCATAATACGGTAACTTTTCGCGCCAGTTGCCGTACGAATTCCATATCATGTTCGATGACGATGATGGAATGCCTTTCTCCCAATTCCAGCAACAGCCTTCCGGTTTTTTCGGTTTCTTCATCCGTCATGCCCGCGGCCGGTTCGTCAATGAGCAGCAGTTTGGGGTCCATGGCAATGAGCATTCCGATTTCCAGCCATTGTTTCTGACCGTGCGAAAGGTGGGCCGCCTCGCGATTCAACTCACTCGCAAGGCCGATAGTATGGGCTATATCGCCGATGCTGCTGCGCAAGGAAGTGCTGCTTCGCGAAAACAAAGTAGCGAAAACGCCTTTGGAATCTTTATGAGCCAATAGCAGGTTTTCATATACGCTGAGGCTTCCGAATACCGTGGGGGTTTGGAATTTGCGACCTACTCCCAACGAGACGATTTCAGCCTCGGTCAATTGCGTCAAATCCTTCCCCCCCATTTCCGCTTTGCCGGAAGTGGGCTTGGTCTTACCGCATAATACGTCTAAGAAGGTGGTTTTACCGGCGCCGTTGGGGCCGATTACCACGCGCAATTCGTTTTCGGAAAGCTCGAAGGTGTCGATATCCAAGGCTTTGAATCCGTCGAAGGAAACCGAAAGGTTTTCAACGTACAGCAGCAACTCCCTCATGGGGTGATGTCTCCTTTCCGCTTTCCTCTTTTTTACGCTTGGAAAGAACTTTTTGGAACAACCCCGCGATACCTTGGGGGAAAAAGAGAACCACGCCGATAAAGAGGCTTCCCAAAAAGTAAAGCCAGGTACCCGGAAAGCGCCCCGTCAAATAGCTGTAACAGAGATTGATGCCGAGCGCGCCCACCACCGCGCCGATTAGGGTGCCGCGACCTCCTACCGCCACCCATATCACCATTTCGATGGAACTGCTGACGTCCATGCGACCGGGCGTGATGATTCCGGTTTGGGGAACGTAGAGCATTCCTCCCACCGCGCCGAGAACGGCGGCCAACACGAATACGAAAACCTTGAATTGGGTTACCGAATATCCGGTGAAGCGCACCCGGTTCTCACCGTCTCGAATGGCGATGAGTACGCGACCCAATTTGGAATCCACTACTTTTCGACAGGCGATGTAAGCGGTAATCAGAATGCCGGCGCTTAGAAAATACAGCCCCTTTTTGGCTTCGGGAGTGGAAAGGTCGAAGCCGAGAAGCGATTTGAAATCGGTAAGCCCGTTGGTGCCTCCCAGCATGGTTTCGTTGCGGAGGAAAATCAACCACATCGCCAAGGCTAATGCCTGGGTGATGATGGAAAAATACACACCTTTGATTCGACTCCTGAAGGCGAGGAAGCCGAATATCAGGGCGAAGGTTCCGGGAACCGCGAGAGAAAGAAAAATAGCGACGGGAAAACTGTGGAAAGGCTTCCAGAATGTCGGTAATTCGGTGACCTGGTTCCATACCATGAAATCGGGGAGGGCCGAGCCGTATACGCCTTGGGTACCGGTTTCCAGCAGCATATGCATGCCGAGGCCATAGCCTCCCATGGCGAAGAAAATGGCTTGGCATAGGGAAAGGATTCCGGTGAATCCCCAAATCAAATCGATGCCCAACGCGGCTATGGCGAAGCAGAGGTAGCGCCCCAGCATATTCAAGGTCAAATCCGAGACCAAACCCAGCGCGTTTCCGATAGGAATGGCAATTATGAAAATCAGCACCATCCACGCTGGCCCTGGGTAGGCGCGCAGCAATGCGAATTTTTCAGCCGTCTTCATAACGTCCTTTCGCCGGGAAAAGACCGGAAGGTTTTTGTTGCAAGAACAGAATGACGATTACCAGCAAAGCCACCTTGGCGTATACCGCCTGCAAATACGGTTCAAGAAATTTGTTGAGGACGCCAATGCCCAGGCCGGAGAACAGCGCTCCCGTCAGCTTGCCGACTCCACCCGTAACCACGACCAGAAAGGAGTCCACGATATAATTCTGGCCCATGCCGGGATCCACGTTGCCTACCTGGGTCATGGCCCATCCGGCCACACCGGCGATTCCGGTTCCTAAGGCGAAAGTGAGCGCGTCTATGCGGCGGGTGGGAACCCCGAGGCAGGAACTCATGGACCGGTTCTGGGTAACGGCGCGGATACGCATACCCAGACTGGTGCGATAAAAAAGTATGGCCATTCCGAAAACGATAACCGCCGTCAAGGCGATGATGAACAAACGATTGTAGGGCAAAACCACGGAGGGGAATATTTCCCAGCCCTGGGATAATAGCGGGGGAGTAGACACCGAGGTCAAATCGCCAAACAGGTGTCGCGCGCCCTGGATAAGCAGCAGGCTGACTCCCCAGGTGGCCAATAAAGTTTCCAACGGTCTACCGTACAACCGGCGGATAATCAGATATTCCACCAATAACCCCATGCCGCCGGCGACCAAAAAGGCGGCGGGCAGCGAGGCGGGAAAGAACCAACCGAATTGGGATTCGGGCATATATCGCATGAACAGCCCTTGAACCACGAAGGTGGCGTAGGCGCCTATCATCATGAACTCGCCGTGAGCCATGTTGATGACTCCCATGAGGCCGAAAATCACGGCCAATCCCAAGGCCATGAGTATGAGGATGGATCCCAGGCTGATGCCTGAGAACAGGTTTTGTAGCCAATCAGTCACCTGCATCCAGGATTTGATGCTGGCTAGACTGCGATTTATCTCCTCCCTGATGGCCGCTTCGCTTTCCGGGTACGCCCCATTTTCATCCGGCGTTACGCGGAATTTCAAATCGGATACCGCATATACCGAATGAAGGTCCGCCAATCCTTTTACGGCGGCCAATCGTTCCATGGGATCTTCCGACAATAGCTGCAAACGGTATTTGGATTCAAGCAGGGTATAGGTAACGGATTTTTCGGCTTCCTTTTCCAATGCCACGTCGATAATGGAAATGACGGAAGGGTTGCCGGCAGAGGCAAGGTTGCGGGCCGCCGTTTTACGGACATCGGTTTCAGGATCGAGTAGTTGCATGGCGGTGAGAAAAGGTTGGATGGCGGATCGCATGGCACGATCCGTTTCCAATTCCACTAAATATTCGGGTTCTACCAGCAGGGGATTTCCATCGGATCCCGGCAGAGCTTCAAAGGGATAGGGGCGGTAGAGAGAAACCCATAAGGTGTCATTCCGGATTGATTCTTGACCGGCTACCACCAGGATGGGGGATGCTTCGTTTGATTGCGGCCACCAATAGACGGAGCCTTTGAATAGTCCTTCCAGGAATCCATGCAATTGAGGATTGTTCAGTGACACCAGGCCTTCCACGGCAGATTGGATTTCTTCTTCTTCGCCCGATAGGGCGGCGAGGAGGGAATCGATTCTCACGTTGGTTTCAGGCGCTTTGTCCGAGCCATCCAGGGATGCTGCGGTTATGGTCGTGAATCCTGACAGGCACAGGAAGCTCGCGGTCAGAATTGTGCGCAATGAAAGCGGCATATATTGGTTTTCCGTGAAATTGCGTACCGTCGCGGGTCGGACGGTACGCATGTGTACGGGAGGAAAGTTACTTGGAAGCTTTCGTGTAGGTTCCGCCATGATTCACGTGATCACAGCTCTTGTCGGGGCTGGTGTATTGCGACCAGGGCTCGGGATTCACGAGACCTTTGGATTTCCAGACGATTTTGAATTGACCGTCTTTTTTGATTTCCCCGATATAAACGGGCTTGGCCAGGTGATGGTTCTTGGGGTCCATTACGACTTTGCCGCCGGGGGAGTTGTTGGTCAGGGAATAAAGGGCCGGCCTTACCTTGTCCACGTCGAAAGATTTGGCTTTTTCGACTGCGTCTTTCCAGAGATAGACACCGACATAGGACCAGTGGATGGGGTCGTCGGTAACGCGGGAGGCGCCGCCGGGAAGTTTATTCTTGGCTGCGAAGGCCTTGAAGTTCTTCACGAACTTGGCGTTATCGGGAGTCTTAACCGATTCGAAATAGTTCCAGGCGGCGAGATGTCCGACCAGGAATTCCGTGTCCATGGAACGTAATTCGTCTTCGGCCACCGAGAATGCCATGATGGGAACCATGGAAGAGGTCAAGCCCTGATTGGCAAACTCCTTATAGAACGGAACGTTGGAATCGCCATTGATGGTGGAAAGCACCGCGGCTTTTCCGCCGGCCGAAAATCTTTTGATTTTCTGGACTATGGTTTGATAGTCCTGGTGATGAAAAGGAGTGTATTCTTCAACGATGTCTTTTTCGGGAATTCCCTTGGCCAGCAGAAAGGCTTTGAGAATCTTGTTGGCCGTGCGCGGGAAAACGTAGTCGGTTCCCAGGAGATAGAACTTCTTGTACTCGCCTCCCTCTTTGCTCATCATGTATTCCGCCGCTGGAATCAGCTGCTGATTTGGGGTGGCTCCGGTATAGATTACGTTCCGGCTGCATTCCTCACCCTCGTATTGCACGGGGTAGAAGAGTAGGCCATTGTTGTTTTCGAACACGGGAAGCACCGATTTGCGGGAAACGGAAGTCCAGCAGCCGAATACGGCTGAAACCTTGTCTTGCAACAACAGTTGCTTGGATTTTTCCGCGAAAAGATCCCAGTCGGAAGCGGGATCAACCACCACGGGTTCGATTTTCTTTCCGAGCACTCCTCCCTTGGCGTTGATTTCTTCGACGGCCATCATGATGACGTCCCGAAGCGACACTTCGGATATGGCCATGGTTCCGCTAAGCGAATGCAATACTCCGATCTTGACCGTTTCATCGGTTTTCTTCTGAGCTTGAGTCGAAGCAGGAAGAGTTAAGCAAGCGGTCAGTGCCAGAGCGGCTGCCGTTCGATGGGTTATTCTTTTCAGGATTTGCATAAAGATTACTCCTTGGGGAAAGTGATGGGACGTTGGGATCCGCTTTTAGGTTTGAGCAATTCCAATGCCACGGCAAGAAGGTGTTTTTGTAGCGTTATTGAAAAAAAGTGGAAAGGAAAGCTGACATATCCCGATTGATGGCAGAAATTGTCCGCTATTGACATGCGCATGGAATTGTCATTCCCTGTAGTTGTGGTCGGGATACTATTTTTCCGGTTTTCAAAATTGGCTCCGCTTTTGCGAAGGTGGGATATGTGATCGACTTGCGAATGAACGTGTCACCTCCCAGGGTGGAGCAGGCGACCCGTCTTCGCGTGGAAAAGGTGAGGGGGCTTTCTCGTTTGGTTCGCCAAGTCGAGTGCCCTCCCATCAAAGCGTTGACGCCAAGAAACCGATCCGGAGCGGTACGCATCCTGTTGAGCAGTTATGGCGGCGGCATTGTTCAGGGAGACGCGACTCGGGTGGAATTGGAATGCGGCGACGACGCTGCGGTTTATCTGGGAACGCAATCCTCCACCAAAGTCTATCCCACTCCTGATCGGGTCAGCAGCCAGTGGTTGCATGGTACGGTAGGGGCTTTGGGTTTAGCGGTATCATGGCCCGATCCCATCGTACCTTATGCGGGCAGCGAGTTTCGCCAACGGCAGGAATGGCATGTCGATGCGGACGGCGAATTGTTGGTAGCGGATTGGCTGCAACCTGGGCGTGAGGCGAATGGGGAAAGATTTCACTATTCGTTGTTCGCGAGTGATACTTCCATTCGGCTGGGAGGGGAATTGGTGATTCGCGATCGATTCGAGTTTCAGCCGGGCACGCAAAACCCCTGCAGCCCGGCGCATTTCGGAGATTTCGGAGGAATGCTCTCCCTTTATATAGTTGGGAAGCGATTGGCCGCCACGCTGCTGAGGATAAAGGAATCCTTACTTGCTTGTAACAGGCAGGTGAAATCGGAGTCGGGCTCCGGTTTATTGGCGACCTTTGTCGAGCTCCGCTCCCAGGTTTTTTTGGTGCGCGCCATGGGCGTAGTCAAGGCCGACCTCGATCCCATAGCCCGCCTGGTATGCGCAGAATTGGCTTCTCCCGAACTGCTGGGCTTCAATCCCCTGGAAAGGAAATGGTAGACGAAGATGCATCTTTCCCCCAAAGAAATCGAGAAATTGATGCTGCATGGCGCCGGCTTTCTGGCGCAAAAGCGGTTGTGGCGAGGATTAAGGTTGAACTATCCCGAATCCGTAGCGCTTATCGCCGCCCAAATATTGGAGTTCATCCGGGACGGCGAATCCGTGGCGACCTTGATGGACAAGGGTAAGCGCATTTTGGGATTCGCGGATGTGCTGCCGGGAGTGGCGGACATGATAGACGACGTGCAGGTGGAGGGCACCTTTCCCGACGGCGTCAAACTGGTTACCGTGCATTTTCCCATTTGCTCTGAGAAAGGCGACTTGGTGCTCGCTTTGTACGGATCCGGATTATCGGCATCAGGCGCTAAGGTGGACAAACTCGGTTCAGGCTCCTTCAACGAATCGGAAGGCGCTGCGATTGTGCCCGGAGAGTATTTGCTCGGAGAGGAAGACATCGATTTGAACGCGGGGCGCGAGGTGATCGAACTCAAGGTCACCAATACCGGTGATCGCCCGGTTCAGGTCGGTTCCCATTATCCTTTTTTCGAAACCAATGCCGCGCTGCGCTTCGATAGAGCCCTGGCCTTGGGTTTTCGTCTTAACATACCCAGCGGAACCGCTGTCCGTTTCGAGCCGGGTGAAACCAAAAAGGTAGAGCTGGTAGCTTTGGCGGGGGAAAAACTCATATTCGGAGGCAACGCCTTGATACAGGGCGCATGGGACGCGGGCGAAGCGGTCGCGCTGGCGGCCAAGGCACAGCAACGGGGCTTTCAAAACCGGAAGGATGGCGGACAATGAAACTCAGCCGACAAGGTTACGCCGATATGTATGGCCCTACCCAGGGGGATTGCGTTCGCTTGGGCGATACGGAGCTTATAATCGAAGTTGAAAATGATTTCGCTCTGTATGGCGAGGAGTGCAAATTCGGCGGAGGGAAGGTTCTTCGCGACGGCATGGGTCAGGCTGCCGGCGCTTCGCAGGATAGTGCGCTGGACCTGCTGATTACCAATGCCCTTATCGTGGATTATACCGGGATATACAAAGCCGATATCGGAATCAAGGGGGGACGGATTCACGCGATAGGCAAGGCCGGTAATCCCCATACCATGCCGGGAGTGACCCCGGGCATGATTGTGGGGCCCACTACCGAAGTCGTTGCGGCCGAAGGCCAAATCGTTACGGCCGGGGGAATTGATTGCCACATCCATTTCATTTGTCCCCAACAAATCGACGAAGCGCTGGCTTCGGGCATCACCACGATGTTGGGGGGAGGAACCGGTCCCGCCACTGGCACCAATGCCACTACCTGCACGCCGGGGGCCCGCCATATCGAAATGATGCTGCGCGCCACCGACGCCTATCCCCTCAACTTCGGTTTCTTTGGAAAAGGGAATTCCTCCTTACCCGGTGGTCTGGGTGAGCAGGTGGAGGCGGGAGCCATCGGCCTCAAATTGCATGAGGATTGGGGAACCACGCCCGCCGCCATTGATTGCTGCCTGTCCGTGGCGGAGCAATACGATGTGCAGGTAGCCATCCACACAGATACCTTGAATGAGTCGGGTTTCGTGGAAGCCACCATAAGCGCCTTCAAAGGCCGCACCATCCATACCTTCCATACCGAAGGCGCGGGTGGCGGACATGCTCCCGATATCATTCGCGTTTGCGGCCTGCCCAATGTGCTTCCCTCTTCCACCAATCCCACCCGTCCCTTTTCGGTGAATACCATAGACGAGCATCTCGACATGCTCATGGTATGCCACCATCTGGACAGGAATATTCCCGAAGACGTGGCCTTCGCGGAAAGCCGAATCCGCGGGGAAACCATCGCCGCCGAAGACATTTTACACGACATGGGCGCCATTTCCATGATGTCCTCTGATTCGCAGGCCATGGGTAGAGTGGGTGAAGTGATACTTCGCACCTGGCAAACCGCCCACAAGATGAAGACGCAACGCGGGGCCTTGGAATCGGATCGCCATGCCGTGCGCAAGAGCGACAATTTCCGGGTGAAACGGTATATAGCCAAATACACCATCAATCCCGCGCGCTCCCACGGCATTGCCCACGAAGTGGGTTCGGTAGAGGTCGGCAAATTGGCGGACCTGGTATTATGGAAGCCCGCCTTTTTCGGAGTGAAGCCCGAGATTGTCCTCAAGGGAGGCATCATCGTGCAGGCGCAGATGGGCGATCCCAATGCATCGATTCCCACTCCGCAACCATCTTTCTCGCGTCCCATGTTCGGAGCCATGGGCAAAGCCCCGGCTCGCAACTCCCTGGCCTTTGTATCGCAAGCTTCTTTGGCCAAAGTGCAATCCGAATATCACCTGGGTAAACAGGCCGTGGCGGTGCGCGGTTGCCGTTCGGTGGGGAAGAAGGACATGGCCCTGAACGACGCCATGCCCGACATTCAGGTCAATCCCGAAACCTATGTGGTAATCGCGGACGGGGAGAGACTTACCTGCGAACCGGCGGAGCGGTTGCCCATGAGCCGCCTGTACTCGCTGTTTTGACAACTGCAGGCGACATGGAAAGTCTTTCCCTTCCGGAGTTGTTGCAACTGGCTGATTCCGCCTTGCCTGCGGGAGGATTCGCGTTTTCGAACGGCTTGGAAAGTCTTGCCAAGCTGGGGCATTTGCCTACACTATCGGCTTTCGAGGAGTATTTGCAGGGTTATCTGGAGCAAACGGGTCGGGCTGAACTGGCCTTCCTCAATTCCTTCATGCGTTCCCATAGCGGGACGGAAAGAGCCGACTTCGGAGAAATCGCCGAGGAGTGGAACGCCTTTTTGACCGCGCCTTCGTCGCGACGAGCCAGTCTGGCGCAGGGACGGGCTTGGTTGCAACTCATGGCAGGGCTCGATTCCGCGGTCGAGGGGGATATCAAACGCCGCTTCAAGGAGGCGGGTTCCCACCCGGAGGCGAAACTGCAAATGCATCTGCTCCCGGTTTTCGGATTGGCGCTGGCTGCTCTGGGCGCGAGCGAGTCCCAGGCCCGTCTGCTTTTTCTGCATACCGCCTTGCGGGATCAAATAAGCTCGGCCATTCGCCTGGGTTTGGTGGGTTCCATGCAGGGACAGGTATTGCACCGGGCCCAGCTCAAGCGCTGCGAACGATTAGAGCGAGAAGCTGCGCGTCTCGATTTTCGCGTAGCGGTGAAATCCGCGCCGTTGCTTGAGGTCGCACAAAACCACCATGAAAGATTGTATTCACGTTTGTTTCAAAGTTGACGGTAATCGTTGACGAACATCTAATCCATTTTAACGGAGGCCCTTATGTCCCATCCCCGTCACGAAGAAGACGCCCATGAACATTACCATCCCGAAACCGGCATGCATAGCCACGGCCACAGTCACGGAGGCGGCCATGGTCATACCCATGAGCATCTCGATTCTCCGGGTGACTTCCATTTGCGCGAATTGGCCAAACCCGATAGGGATTATAAAAGGCGCGCTTTCACCGTCGGCATAGGCGGCCCGGTCGGCTCCGGCAAAACTGCGCTACTTAAGGCTCTGTGCGAATCTCTGCGTGAACAGTACAGCCTGGGCGTGGTCACCAACGACATCTTCACCCGCGAAGACGGTGAGTTTCTGGTAAGGAACCGGGCGCTATCGGTGGATCGTATCACCGCGGTGGAGACGGGCGGTTGCCCCCATGCGGCCATCCGCGAAGACGTCTCCCTCAACATGGCGGCCCTCGAAGACTTGATGGACAAGCATGAAGGTCGCATCGATTTGCTTTTCGTAGAAAGTGGGGGAGACAACCTTGCCGCCCATTTCGGCCGCGAATTGGCGGATTATACCGTCTATGTTATCGATGTTTCGGGAGGGGATAAAATACCCCGCAAAGGCGGGCCGGGAATCACCCAAAGCGATTTGCTTGTCATCAACAAAACCGATTTAGCACCCTTGGTGGGGGCGGATTTGGAAGTTATGCGTAGAGACACCCTTAAGATGCGGGGAGAGGGCCCTTTTGTTTTTTCCCAAGTTAAAAACGGTATCGGCCTTCCGGAAATAGTCCAGCATATCCTGGCAGCCTGGAAAGCCATCACCCCGAATGCCCTGGCCGAAGAGGGTTAACAAAATCGGAGGGTAACCTGACAAATCTGGGCATTCCGATACAAATCGTCATCTAATGTTAATGTTATCCCTAAAATGTCACCAAGTGTCATCCCGTTTTCTCCCCTTTCCCCTGAGAATGCCCGTTTTTCCGGATTTTTGGTGTTCCACGCCCCTTTTTCCGACTTGGCATGAGGATTGATTAACACAGTCTCAATCGCCCTTATCCAGTCCGGAAAGGGAAAAAGAGGAGTGAAAATGAAAAGTTTTAAGAAATTACCCATGGCATTGACCGTAATGGGTCTAGGTGCAGCTTCCGCCCTGGCGGAAATCAAGGTTACCGATAATCTCGCCCTGACCGGCTTTCTCGATATGTCGGCGGTCTACAATGATGAAAGTGAAGAACTCACTGCGTCATTCGATCAATTCGAAGTCGACTTTCTTCTCAATTTCGAAGGCGGGATTTCGGCACGTGCGGATATCAATACCTTCGGAAATACGGGTGGTGCGGTATTCGAGCAAGGTTATATCAACTATACCACGGGTCCTGTGGGAGTGACCGTGGGTAGATTTTTAAGCTCTTCCGGTTTTGAAGCCGCCGAACCCACGGGCCTTTATCAGTTCTCCTATTCCAAAACTCTGGTATACGGCGGATACCAAACCGGTTTGGCCCTTTCGTACGGAACCGAAATGTTCGGCCTGTATGGCGCCGTGGTAACCGATGTATGGGATGCCGCAGATACTGACCTCGAAACTCCCGGTTTTGAGGCACAGGTATCCCTCATGCCTATGGAAGGCGTTACCGCTAAGGTGGCATACCTTTACCAAATGTATGACGAAGACGTTACCGGCGACGCATCCCAACAACTGTTGAATGCCTGGGCTCAATACGTAACTGGACCCATAACCGTGGCCGCAGAATACAATTTTCTTATGGATTGGACCCCGGACGCAACCGTTCCAGCTGTAAACGATGAAACCGGCCATGGCTTTCTCGTGATGGGTAATTACAAAGTAACCGACAAGCTTGGTTTGACGTTGCGCTACAGCCAACTCCAGTTTGAGGACGCGGATGCCGACAACGAAGTTACTTTCAGCCCCGGCTATGCCATCACCGACAACTGGTTCGCCTTGGCCGAGGCCAAGTACGAATTGGAAGCGGAAGTGATGACTTTCGCCGTAGAAAGCCTGTTTACTTTCTGATTTTAGGGCTTCCGGCCCCGCCAAATGGTCGGGCCGGAACGTATATTTGCAAAAGCATCGCCAGCTGACGAAAGGATCCCAAATGAAGATGATAATCGCCTATATCAAACCCTTCAAACTCGACGAGGTGAAATCCGCGGCCCAGGAAATCGGAGTCACGGGCATGACCGTCACCGAGGTCAAGGGTTTCGGACGGCAAAAAGGCCATACCGAACTTTACCGCGGCAGCGAATACCACACCGATTTCATTCCCAAAGTGAAGCTGGAAATGGTGGTTTCCGACGATATCGTGGACAAAGTCGTAGCCGCGGTTGTGGATAAAGCCCGAACCGGGAAAATCGGCGACGGCAAGGTTTTCGTTTTGTCGGTGGAAAGCGCGTTGCGTATCCGTACCGGCGAAAGTGGTGACGAAGTCCTTTAATCCGGCCCAGGTTTCGGGAAAATTTCCTGCGGCTCTGCGCTCCCCTTCTTCACTGGAGGGGGGAACGGGGCTTTTTTCCGTTGCGAGTAGGGAGTTCCGCCATGCTTGTTCTGATAAACAAGTTTGGCGCGCGCTCTTTGCAGATACTGGTGGTATTCCTCGCTGCGATAATCGGGATAGGTCCAATCGAAGGGTTTGAATAAGCCATCCTGATAATAAAGGGTCGGCTCGACATAGATTCCGTTTCCCACGTAAACCCGCTGCCGTTGATCCTTGGTGGTGGCGAGAAAGAATTGCCCCAAAGTAAGGTATCCCGGGTCGAGATTCACCCGGCGTTTTCCTTCAAGACTCGTTTCCAATTCCAACTCATTGGTCCAGCGCTTGATTTCCACCAGGGATTCCCGGTCCACCAGGGTTTCATAACTGACGAAGGAGCGCAGCGGCGCATCCCCCAACTCGTCCTGGTAATATTGCGTCCAAACAAAGGGAATCGGCTCCAATACTTCCTCCTCAGCGCCCAGGCGTAATCTCAGGGCCTGGCGGGCTCGCATCATTTCATCGGGCTGGGAGCCCAAAATACCGACCACCAGCTTCACTTTGGGAGGAAGTTTGTAATTACCCATTATTTTTTTAAACTTAGCAGGTTTTTCGCCTGGATTTTCAGGCCTAAAATGCGTTTTTTGATGCAAAATGACCACCCATCGGCGGTCATTTTAATCTAGATTAAATGCCTCCCAGCAGTGGCTACCCATGGTTTAATGGGAGGTTAGGTCCCTTTCGGCTCGTCCTCTTGGCGGGCACGGGTGTTTCCGGCATGAATAAAAAAACCTTCTCCAGTCGGAATTTCGTAAAACGAGGGGCCTATATCGTAGAGGTTTCCGGCGATTTAACCTATGAAACCATTGAGGTGCTTCGGAACGAATTTGCGCTTCTGAGGATGCAGCAAACCCAGAATAACATCGTCATCGATTGCGCCGGCATCACCATGCTATCGAGCGTGGGCTTGGGGGAGTTTTCCCGCCTTATCAAGTGGGGGATTGATAATTCCTGCAAGATCAAAATAGTATGCCACTCCAACCATGTGGTGGAGGTGCTGGAAATCGCCGGCATCACCGACATGGTTCCGCTGTTTCCGACCTTGGAAATGGCTCTCAACGCCGCATAACGGCCTAAATTTTTTGTGGAGTTAAAGTGAAGGATACAGAAGGCATTCTCAGGGCTGTGCAAGCTCTCAATGCAGCCCGGGAAGGGCTGTCATCCCGTCGCGTGGTGGTAGGATTCGACGGATTCGTAGATGAAATCAGCTACCCCGTCGCCAAACGTCAGAACCGCCAGGAATACACCCGGGTGCAGACCATCGCCGATTTCGGAGCTCGCATCGCCTCCGCGGCCGGAAAATCCTCCAATATCGAATTGGTGCCCCAAGTGGAAAAAATCGGCGGTAATGGGCCGTTGATGTCCATGGCCATATGTGGCATGGGGCCGAAGGTTACATGCGTAGGCCTGATGGGATATCCCGAGGTCCTTCCCGTATTCAAGCCCCTGCAAAGACTTTGCCGGGTGGTTTCCGTCGGCAATCCCGGGCACACCGACGCGCTCGAGTTTTTCGACGGAAAAATCATGATGGGCAAGTTGAATACCCTCAAGGAAATGTGCTGGGAGCGGCTGATCGAAGTATGTGGTGAGGAAGAATTGCGGGGGATGTTCACGGGCAGCGATTTGGTGGCCTGCACCAACTGGACCATGCTCACGGAAATGGACCGGATTCTGGAACAAATCATTACCATGATTCCGACGGGATCGCCCGTGCAGTTTTTCTTCGATTTGGCCGATCCGGAAAAACGGCCGTTGGAGGACTTGAGTCGCGTGCTTCGGCAAATCCAAACCCTGAGCACCAAAGCCCGCTGCGTTTTGGGTTTGAACCTGCGCGAAGCCGAGCAGGTCAGCCATGTGCTGGGCCTCAAGGAAAGTATGCAGGAAAACGAGCTGGGAGTGGAAGAAGCCGCAGTAAACATTGCCCGGAAGATGGGACTTCACGGCGTAGTAGTCCACGGTATCAAGTACGCAGGCGCTTGTCTGGGCGAAGACCATGCCGGCATTGCGGGCCCCTATTGCCCATCGCCCAAATTGTCGACCGGCGCGGGCGATCATTTCAACGGAGGCTTCTGCTCCGGTTTGCTGGCCGGATTACCCGTCCGCGATGCCCTTTATCTTGGAGTGGGTACTTCGGGTTTCTACGTCCGTTCCGGAAAAAGCCCGACCATGCCCGATGTTACCGGCCTGCTGGAAGCCTGGGCGCATAATGAATTGAAGGATTGATTTCCTTCAATTCTTCCGCAGCAACGCCTCGGATTCCTTGAGGCGGATACCGACCTGGCGGCGTAAAGCCGCGGGCGACTCCGGAATCAGGTCGGGCATAAGGGATAGAATCCAGTTGATGAAATCGGGTTTGAGAAGAACCTTCACCTCGAAATAGGTTTCCCCGCCTCGTTTCACTATTTTACCCGGCGGATTGAACCGGCTTTCCGAGAGATATTTTTCCAGCCACGCCGATCGCAACCGAAGCGAGACGGTTTCCGGTTCCTCGCCGGGCTGCCGGGGCCATTGTCCGAAGCAGTATTTGTAATAGTCCCGAATGTGAAAAGAGGGGTCTCGGGCGAAGGTCTGGGGGGTGCCGATGCACCTCTTGATGCGCTTGACCACCAGGCTTTTGACGGGTCCGACATTGTTCTCCGGCCTGCCGATTAGATAAAGGGTTCCCACCCGCAAACAGATTTGATACGGGCAGAATTTGAATTCGGATCCCTCCTTGGCATAACCGGAGTAGCGGATATGCACGATATTGCTTCCGAGCACCGCTTTCTCCAGGATTTTCAGGATTCCAGGCGCGGGGTCGGCTTCGGCGAAGGGCCCGTGGTCGATATAATAGGCTTCGGCCTCGGGAGCCGAATAAGCCTCGGTGGATTCGTCGCGCCTCTCCAGCCAGGCGATAAGCCCGGAAATGGCCTGGGTATATTTGGGGTTGCCGCCGGCATGCAATTCCTTGCGGATTTTTTCGAGCATGGGGAGAAAGCGGGTAGGTAAATCCTCCTTCGCCTGAATGGAATAGAACGACTTTTTGTTGGAGCCTTCCTGATGGTAGACCAGTCCGCAATTCCATTTGCGCAATTCGGAGAGGTAGCGCTTGACCGTCCTCTCGTTCACTACCAGCGTGGACGCCATTTGCTGCAGCGTCATGCCGGACTCCGACTCCTGCAATAGATCGAGCAGGCGATGAATCTTGAAAGCTTTGTTTCCCGGGCCCGGCCGGGAGGCGGACTTGCGTCCGGCTTCGAGAATGCGACGGCTCAATACGGGAAGGGGAGCCTCGGCGGTCCGGTTCTTTTTTACGGCTGTCATGCTTTGTCAACAATAGTCAAATTATTGATGATTTTGAAATCCTTGGCCGCCCAAGCTGAACAGAATCCCGCCATGCGCTTATGCGAAGCCGAATCGATGAGGCCGTCGAGACAGAATCCATCCGACAGCGAAGTGACCTTCAGGACTTGGAGGCCCAGCCAGGCGCCTGCCAGCGCCTCTTTGATTTCGTTCTCTTTGCGCCGCTCCGCTTCACCCGGCTCGCTTTCGCTGGTAAACCGGCAAGCGAGGCTGCGCAGTCCGGACAAATCATCCAGCAAGTCATCCACTTCCTTTTGGTGCAAAGCTCCGACGGCCTTGCCTTCTATCATGGCATGGCCTTTTTTTACTTCGACCCGAATTTGAGCCAATGGCAAAGAGCTGGAAACCAATTTCGCCAGGATGCGGATTTTCAGTTCCCCATCGGAAATGGAAGATTGGTGGGGAGGTGTCAGGTGGTTGAGTACCCCCAAAACTCCCGGTATGCCACGGCATAGTTGAGAAAGTCTGCGACCGTCTCGATAGGAGACGCAAGTCCCCTCCAGGGAAACGATACCGTGCAGCACACGGTATACCGAATGTTTTTCCCTTATGCTTCCGGCCTTGCCGGGGACTTCCATCAAAGGGCGTAGGGCGGCATAAATCTCTTTGTCGGGAGCGGCGGGTTGACCGGGCCTGGGAACGGTTTCGACGGCGCCACCCTCCCAGTGCAAGCTCAGGGTAGGGAAAGGGGCATAGGCCATTCCCACCGCATAACCGCTTCGTTTCCCCTGAGTGTCGAATACCCGGTCGCCCACGGAGATGGACTCCAACTCTTCGGGAAGCAGCCGATAAGGCTCCAGCGAAAGTCCGCTGTCGGGATGGAGCAGCGCGTCGAAAGTTCCGCCCGGGTTGCCCAGGGGCCTTAGGGAAAGGGTTTCGGAGTCGCCTTTGCGAAAGCGGGAGACCACCGTCCCTTTGCGCCCGGTAGCGGGAAAGTAAACCTTATCCCCCGCTACGATGCGGCTGAGTCCGGCCACTTTGAAGCCGTCCATGCGGTTATCTACAGGCTGCAAATCGCGGAAGGCCGAAACGGGAAGCATGCATTGCCGCAGGCAAAGGGTGCAGACGCAAAGCAGGGGAATCCGTCCGAGGCCCGCTGCGCCGATGGTGACGGCTTCTTCCGCCCATCGTTCATGCAAGGCGGTTCGCCTGCAGGCGGGGCAGTATAGGGCCGCGGCTCCGATTCCGAACGGATAGCCGGGAAGCATGCCTACAATATAGTTCCCCTGACCGCCGTTACTCGGGCTTGGCGGCGCGAATATGATCGCGAGCTGCCCGCAGGCGCCTGACTACGGTATCCCGGCCCAATGCGACCATGAGCTCGAATAATCCGGGGCCGAAGGGGATGCCGGAAATAGCCAACCGGGTGGGATGAATCAACTCGGCGGTTTTGATTCCGAGTTCTTCGCTCAACTCCCGATAGAGGCCTTCGAGTACCTCGGTGGAGAACGGTTCCGCCTTTTCGATGCGGCCGGCCAGCGTGTCCAATTTCTGATCGGCTCCGGCGATGAAATACTTGCGCGCCGCTTTTTCTTCATACTCCTTGGGCTCTTCGAAGAAATAACGTCCGAATTCCACGAATTCGGTGAGCCGCTTGGAGCGGTCTTTCAAAAGGGAGACGGCGGTGAGAATATAATCGTCGCTATGCGAGCTCAAATCCAATCCGGCGGCGAGCCAACGTTCCTTTACCAGGGGAAGCAAATCCTGCGGCGTGCGTTGCAAAAAGTACTGGCCATTCAACCATTCCAATTTCTTCTCGTCGAAAACCGCGCTTTTGGGATTGACCCGCTCGAGGCTGAACTTTTCGACAAGCACTTCGCGCTCCATGAACTCAAGATCATCGCCCGGGCTCCAACCCAGAAGGGAGAGGAAGTTCACCAGGGTATCGGGCAGGTACCCCAATTCCCGGTAATCGCCTACGGAAGCCGCGCCTTTGCGCTTACTCAATTTTCCACCGCCCTCCGCGAGAATGATGGGCAGATGGACGAATACCGGAGGCTCGTAGCCCAATGCCTGATAGATGAGGATGTGCCGGGGGGTGCTGGGAATCCATTCGTCGCCGCGCAATACATGCGAGATTTCCATGGCATGATCGTCGACCACGTTGGCGAGATGGTAGGTTGGGAATTTATCGGTTTTAAGCAGCACCAAATCGTCGAGCACGCGATTTTGAGTCTCGATGTTTCCCCTTACGAAATCCTGAAAGCGGGTTGCCCCATGGAAGGGAACCTTCAAGCGAACGGTATAGGCCTCTCCGGCCTCGAGGCGCGCCTTGGCTGCGTCGGCGGGGATGTTGCGGCAGCGCCGGTCATAACTGGAGGGGAGATTGTTCTTCTTCTGCGATTCGCGTAATTCGTCCAACCGTTCCGTGGTGCAGAAGCAGGGATAGGCGTTGCCTTCTTCGATGAGCCGCCGGGCGGCTTCCTGGTAAAGCGGCAACCGCTGGGATTGGAAATAGGGGGCATGGGGGCCGCCGATTTCGGGGCCTTCGTCCCAGGAAAGGCCCAGCCATTTCAAGTCTTCGATTAAGGAATGGAAGGCCTTTTCGTCGTAACGCGTCTGGTCGGTGTCTTCGATGCGCAGAATGAAGTCGCCTCTCTTGGCCCGGGCGAAAAGCCAATTGAAAATGGCCGTGCGGGCTCCCCCGACATGGAGGTAACCGGTGGGGCTGGGGGCAAAACGGACGCGGATTCTTTTTTCTGACATGGATTTAAGCTTTTTGGGTGCGTGAAGAGGGGAATCA
>CAYNXV010000059.1:0-17733 GCA_964401245.1 uncultured Bifidobacteriales bacterium
TGCCGTTTCTTCGTCCCGGATTTCCCCCACCATGATCACATCGGGATCCTGCCGTAACAGGGAACGCAAGGCTTCGGAGAAGGAAAGCCCCGCCTTTTCGTTTATCTGGACCTGGTTGGCCCCTTCGAGACGGTATTCGATGGGGTCTTCGATGGTGGAGACATTGATGTCTTTTTTCAGGATTTCGCGCAGCGCGGCGTAAAGAGTGGAGGATTTTCCCGAACCTGTAGGACCCGTTACGAACAACATTCCCTGAGGCCGGTGAATGAGCTGCCGCACCGGTTCAAAAATTCGCGCCGGCATGCCCAAAGCCTCCAGCGCCGCTACATGTTCCATATGCCGCAAAATACGGAGCACCACCTTTTCACCAAGATGAGTGGGTAAGGTGCTGACGCGCAAATCGACGAGATCCGTTTCACCCTGCCATTTGATGCGGCCGTCTTGCGGCAATCTTTTTTCAGCGATATCCAGTTCCGCCAGGATTTTCAAACGCGAAGTCAAAGAACCCTGCACCCACTTCGGCAATTCCATGGAATCTTTGAGCAATCCGTCACGCCGATACCGAACCTTGACCCGATTTTCACCGGGTTCCAAATGGATGTCGGTGGCCGACTCGGCAATGGCCTGCCGTATGATATTGTTCGCCAGCTTGATGACGGGTTCGGATTGGCTTTTGCGGCGGATCTCTTCGAGGGAGGAGCCTTCCGACAACGCGATATCGGATTGCAACAAGTCTGCCAAGATACCGTTGTCTTCCAAACCCGTGGCACTGGAAGAAAGTTTCGACAATTGGAATTCCAGAATCTCCGGATCCGCGCGAACCAGTTCCACGGGTTGCTCCAGTCGCATTTCCAGCGCCTCCCGGAGTATTTCATCCCGGGGGACGGCGCAGGCGAAAACGTAACCGTTCGGTCCCAATGAGATGGGAATAACGCGGCAGCGCAAGCAGATATCCCGCCCCACGGCGGGAACCAATTCCGTATCCAAAGTGAGGGTAATCAAGGTGGGAAAAAGATAGTAATCCCCTCTTATGCGTTTCTTCCTTCGTCCGGCGAAGTTTTCATAATCGATTACGCGGATGAACCGTCACCGCCAAGGGCAGCGTACGGCCCGATTCCCCCATTATTTCCAGCCTGATGCTTATCCGCCCAAGCAACCGGCATTCCGAATCGGTTAAAAGCCCGTCGAAATCCGTATCCAGTTCCGAAAAATCCACCATCCCATTCCGATTGGCATCCAGGCTATCCAAGGACCAATTGGATTGGTCCTCCCAGGCCATGGACGGCCTTTGCGGTCCCCAAGCCTGGATTTCCCATCCGGAAACCGGGAAATCCTGCGGAACGGCATTGATGTAAAGCAAGGAATCCCGTACCTGATAATGCATGCGCGCTCCCGACGAATTGAGCAGGATTATTTCATCGGCCCCCAGGCTTACGATTCCCCTACCGGAGCGGATATTGGCCGCCAAAGATTGGAGCAACACCTGGGCGCGGAAAGTCCGCTCCGAATCTTTTTTGAAAGGAATGCTCTGCGCCCAATACATTCTTATGGCGGCAAAGGCCAACAACGCGATGATTCCCGTCACGGCCATGGCCGTAAGCAATTCCAACAGGGTAAATCCCTGCGAGCGGCGCGAAGGCGCAAGGTGGAAATTCAATGCCATAAATACCGGGGAAGAAAAAGGTGAAGCGATACCGCCGGCTCTTCGCTTTGCGTCTCCGAGCCGAAGGCGTTCACGGCGATTTGGAATACCCGCACCTGAACCTCTACGGGCGGAGGAATGGTATGGGCGGAAACCGCTTCGCCCAACGGCTGTGCTTCCCAGACCTCGGGCAATAGGGAATCATTCATGACCTTTCTTTCGATTAACCAGCGTTTGTTCCCATCCGTTCCCGAAGGATAGGCGGTATCCGCCAGGTCGCCGATGGGGAGACTACGAAGGGTTTCGATTTCGGATTGGGCCAGGTTCAACGCGAAGGTTTTTTCCCGAGAGTTGATTTCCGATCTTTTCGCGGCGCCCAGGGCATACCACAACATTGCGACCCCGAGGCCGAGAACGGAAAGCGCCACCAGGGTTTCCACCAGACTCATTCCGGATTGGGGATGGGCTTGCCCCCTTGCCGGTGACATCGATGGGCACGAAGAAATACGTTCAGCCATTGCGGGCCTGCCTCCATTCCAAGAGCAGGAATCGCCTTTGGCCGGGCGGAGTATTGGCCAGTCCGGCGGGTTGCACCAAATCAATGGGAGCCCGGAAGCGACGGATGCGGCCTTGTCCCAGGCAGTTGATCGCCTCATTCGCCGCGCAAGGAAGAGAGAGGGCCAAGACGGGACCGTGCATTTCACCGTCGATGCGGGCGGAGCCGGCGCTATAGAGCACTCCGGAGAGAACCACGCCCCGTCCGAGATGAATGGAGGCTCCGCCGCCGGCGGCCAAGACGAAGCCCCGGGGCCGACTCAAACCCTCCATAGTCAAGGTATAAGGAGCGGAACCCGCCTCGGAAGGCTTGGTTTCGGCATCGCCCAATCGGCCTACCGACATCAGGAGGCTACGGGAATGAAAGGCCGCACTGCCCCGGACCCGGAGGGAGCCGCCCGCCAAGCCTTGAACCAGCAAACTGCAGCGATCCGATATGAGGAGATTCCGTTCCGCGAAAAGCGAGAGGTTCTGGGAGAAAATACTGTCTTCCAATACGATGTCGCGGCCGGCGGAGAGAGAGATATCATTCAAAACCACATTGCCGCGCAAGCGGATGTCGCCGCGGGCGCTGATGCGTCCCGGGCCCTGCAATACCAGCGGCTCGAAGGAGCCCCCGATGATTTCCACGTCGCCGAAAGTGAAAACCTGGATCGGATTTTTTTCGAAATCCGGAGGGCGTCCTTCCGTGAAAAACCCATTGCCTGCCGCTCCGCCTTCGCGATTCAAATCAGCCCGTAAGTCCTCCGCGGCGGTGCCATAAGCCTTTTCGGCGAATGAATTCAGCCGCCCGGCCAACTGCAGGGTTTCGTTCCAGGGCGAGGAATTATCGTCCGTTTCGGCTTTGGTTTTGAGGCGCACCGACCCCTCGATTTTTTCCGCAGATGGCATTTCGAAGGGAAGATCGTTTTCCAAAGTCAGGGCCGGACCGAACAGGAGTTCGTCCAGGGCTTCTCCGAAGCGGGCCACCACCGTAACACTTTCCTGCCGGAAAAATCCAGTGGAACGGATTTCCCAAAAGGCCTTATCGCGTTTAAGGGAGACGGTGGGTTCGGGTAATCCGGGACCCATGCGCAATTTAGGCCACGGAGGCCCGCTGTCGATTAGACTTGAGAATCCGAAAGACGGTTCTTCTGAAAGCGAAGGGATCTCGGCGAAGGATTTCGACTGACCACTCGCAGGGGTTTCCTCCGGTGGTTCCAGTCCATGCACCAATTTTTCCAATTCCCAGGCCATACCCGATTCGGCCAGGTATAGGGCCTGGAGACGCTGCTGAGCGGACACAAAATGCCCGGCATCCATGCGCGCCGCGCGAATAAGGAGGTATCCCGAAATTCCGGCGACCAATAATAAGAGCAGGGCGGCGGGCAGGGCAGCACCCTGTTCGCGCCCCGTCGGTCCGGAAACCGGGTCAAGGGAGGGAATTGTTCCGCCCCAACTCAAATCGACCGGCCCGGTCCCGCAAGGTGACGGTTTGTTCGTCGATGGCTACCACTTCGGCGGAATCCAGTCTGTCTCCCACCGCTACAATCCTTTTCCGTCCCGAATTATCGCTGATGGTGGCCACGCGCCCACCCACCATTCCGTGGAGTATATAACTCCGGGGAGGCGGTGGCGCGGCGGGACGCGAAGCGCCCGCAGAAGCAGTTGTGGTCGCCATCATGGGTAGCCGGAAGGGATTGCGGAGCGTCTTGGGGGAAACCGAATCGGGTAAAGAGGATGCCGTCGCATAGTGAATTTCCGAAATATCCTGAAGGAGCGAGTCCAATCCAGGAGTGTTTTGCGACCGGATATCCGGCCGGGAATCGGAGCGGGGATAATGACGCAACATGCCTTCCCATCCCCAATAAAGAATGGAAGCAGCGGCGGCAATGGGCCAATACCTGCGTACAATTTTTTTCAGGGGACGCTCTCCTTGTCCGCATGGGAAAAAACATGCAGAGAGGTTTCCAATCGTCTTTCGGTGGTTCGCAAGGAAAGTTCTTCGACATACAAATCGGGGAATTCACCATGCATCCGGCTTAACAGCGAATGGATTTGCGGATAATCGGCCAATCCCTCCAGTCTAACCTGGATGCGCTGCAATTCTCCGGCTTTACCCAGGGCGGGCAAGGTGCGGAGCACCTCCATTCCGCTTTCTTCGGCCAGGGTGCGCAGACGGTCGACGACGTATTGGGTTGAGGCTTCGGTCGGCAATGATTTTTTCCGGGAGGCCGCGAACTCTTGAAGTCGTGCCACATCGTCCCGCAGTCGGCTTTCGGTGGAGTCCAACCAGGGTTTTTCATAGGTGTTTTCCGTAAGCCGGGCCAATTCGTTTTCCGCCGCCGATAGATTTTCGGCGAGGGCGGGTACTGCGAATCGCAGAAACAGGTAAAGGACGGCGGCGGGCGCCAGCCATACCCAAGCCCAGGCGCTATCCGGTGTCAGCAAATTGCGGGAGTACCTGTTTTTCATATGCGGCGTATCCGGCAGTTCACGTAAAATGCCACGATACCACTACGGGGATCACGTTTTTGTTCGGAAAGCTCCACCTGCGAGAAATAATCCGATGCCGACAGTTTTTCCTGCAGGGACCCGACTTGATCCCAGTCCCTAACCCAAACCTTGAACGAAATCCGGGTCGCTCCCTCGACTTGGGTGGCGGATAATCCTTCCATTCCGGACTGTTCCGGGAGCGCCGAAGCGATGGCATCAAGCAGGCCATGCCAGGGAATGGGGTCCTTCCAAACCGGCTGGATGCGAGCCAGGTGTTTTTCCAATTCGGCTTTGTTTGCGCGGAGCGTTTCGATGGCCGCGACCTGACCGGCGTGTATGCCTGCTTCGGCCTTCAAGGTGGCGATACGGGAAGTGACGGTATAGTGGCGCTGGAAGTAAAATCCCGCCACCGCCAGGCAAATGAGAATAGCCATGAAGGTAAACCCGCCCGCCAGGAAGGCGTGACGCAGGGAAGTGTTCCGGGCGCGTCCGATTCCTTCGAGCCGGTCATGGGGAGACCACCGTTCCGATACGGTAGCGAGGGCGAGTCCTAAATGTGCGATGGATATCGAGGCGCGGGATGGGTCCCATTCACCGGCAGCCGGTTTACCGCAACCGCAATCCCAAACTCGAATATCCGGGTTATCCCACGAGGAAAGCGGAGCAATACCCTCCACCGAAGGGGTCACCAGGGGTACATCCCTTATCCCGCTCCGGCCCATGCATGCGAATTCGCGGTGCTGCGCCAGTCTTTGGGCTATCCGGGGCCAATCCCATTCCGGGCTTTCCTTGCCGGCGAACCGGCTATGCTCCAAGCGTAAAAGATGAAACGGTTGTCCTTCCACGAATACCAGGGAGTAGAGTCGGGAAGCGAACAACAAAAGAAATTGGAAATTCGCCGTTCCGGTTTCCGCGGCGAATTTTTCGGCCAAAGCTTCGATGGCCGCTTCGAGGGGAAGGCATTCGTCGAAATAGCGCGAGTCTTCCTCGCCCTGATTTTCCCGACCTTCGTTTAGGGGAATCAAGCCGGCGAATATCCGATGATTGGAACCCTGATTGGTGTCCTCCGCGAAAAGCAGATGCCATCCCTGTAAATGATATCGTCCGCGCTTGGGCCCCAGGGCCTCGTCCAGGGCTTTATGCACCGACTCGTCGGTGGCGGGCTCTCCGAAGGGGGTGCGTATATCCAGATGGAGAAAATGGGAATCGGTAACCGCTTTTACGATTCGAGCGGTTTTGCGGACGGAGGAGGAGCGGGGCGCACTATTCTCCCCGTGAAACGACCGGAGTCGCAATTTATCGACGCCACCCGTGAATAGGGCGCTTCCCTGCGAGGGAATGAAGGTTAATACGGAGTTGCGGGCGGTTGCGAACATGGCTTCACGATTCTACGTGGGCCTTATTATGTAAGTCGATTGAGCAAACTTTTCAATTCGTCACGGATACGAAGCAATTCCGCGCGATTCGGAGACTCTTCGGAACTTTCCGGTTTTGCGGGAGGAGTGGGTTCTTCCGCGGCCGGTGCCGGCGTTTCCACCTTGCGAGCCACTGCCGTAGCCGGCAGCAGGCTCATTTGACCTTCGAGATCGCTCAAATCGGCATCCGCCAGTTTCTTGTTCGCGCCCGCGATAGTGAAGCCTTCTTCGTACAGAAGCCATTTGATATAGTGAACGAGCTTGATTTCTTTGGGACGATAGGCGCGATTGCCTGAGCGGTTTTTCTTGGGGCGCAGCATGGGGAATTCCGCTTCCCAATAACGCAACACGTGGGGTTCGAGGCCGGTTTGCTCGCAAACTTCGGAAATGGAATAGTAGAGCTTGCCCATTTCGAGGCGTTTCATCATGGAATTACCCATTATTGCTTCCTCCCGAACTTATTCTCCGTTCCCTGCCACAACCTAACGATATTGGCGCGGTGCCTGACCACTACGAAAGCGGCGATGGCCGCGGCCGCCCATGTAACCGGCAGCAATTCCTTTTCCGGATAAATTTGCGCCTCATAATATACCAATACGGGTAAGGCCAGGGCAGCCACAATGGAGGCCAGGCTGACATAGCGTGTGCGCCAGGTGATAAGCGACCAGAGCACGAAAACAGCCAGGCAGCTTATGGGGGCGAAAAACAGGAATACCCCCAACCCGGTCAGCACGCTTTTGCCCCCGCGGAAGCGAGCCAGAAAGGAAAAGCTATGCCCCAGTACCGCGCAGGCTCCCCCTGCCAATGCGGCCAATTGTGAACCCCCGAGGGCTGCGCCCACGGCTGCAGCGGCGAATCCCTTCAATACGTCGGCTATGGCCACGGGTAGGGCCGGTTTCCAGCCCAGCACGCGTAATACATTGGTCATGCCCGGATTGCGGCTTCCCACGGTTAAAATATCGGTGCGATAAAAATATTTCGACACCCAAATGGCCGTGGGAATGGATCCGATGGCATATCCGAATAGGCAGACAAGTAACAGCGCAGTCATAGGGCTAATCTTCGGAGGGAATGGTCTCCTCGGTCCACTCGTCGTCGGGCGGGTTTTTCAATCGGAGGTAAGCTTCCAATTCCTCGTCTGTCCGCAACTGGAAACGATCGCGGAACCAGATCCGCAGAGGCACGCCTTCGAGCCCGAAATATTCGTGCGCCTGCCTGCGCAGGTAGCGGATATAGCTTTCGGAAACCAACTCGGGCCGACTGACTTCGAAGGCCAACGCCGGGGGCTTGACCATGACCTGACAGCAGCGTTTGAGCATCACTGCGCCTTTGGTGGTATAGGGATGGGGATGCTTCGCCACCGTTTCCTCGAACCATTTGATGACTTCTTCGCGGCCCAGAATCCTTTCCAAGCCCCCATGCACCCTGAGTATGATATCCATGAGGCGCGGCAGCCGACGTCCGGTAAGCCCGGAAATGGCGATGAAGGGCACGAATTCCAGTTCGGTATACTTGTAAATCATCTCCTTGACCATATTGTCGAAGGTTTTGTCTTCCGCGGCGATCAAATCCCATTTATTGAGGGCCATAACCAGGCCTTTGCCCGCGGTTTGCACCTGTTCTATGATGCGCAGGTCCTGGATTTCAAGCCCGCGCTCAATGTCGAACAAAAGTACGCATACGTCGCTGCGGCGAATCGATTCGAGCGAACGCATGTTCGAGTAATATTCAACGTCGTCTTTGACCCGGGCCTTTCTCCGCAGTCCGGCCGTATCTGTGAGTACGAAGGAGTGTCCCTGGTATTCGAATTCGGTATCGATGGAGTCGCGCGTGGTGCCGGGAATATCGGAGGTGATGAGCCTTTCCTCTCCGAGCAAACGGTTGACCAGGGTACTCTTACCCGCATTGGGTCGACCCAGTACGGCAACGCGGATACTGGTGTCGGGTGGGGCGGTATCGGGCTTGTCTCCTAAGCTGGCGATAACATCGTCCAACAGGTCGGCGACTCCCAAGCCGGTCAAGGCCGAGATGGAATAGGGCTGCCCCATTCCGATGGACCAGAATTCATGGGCATCGGTTTGCGCCTGGCGACTTTCGGTTTTATTGACGGCCAGAAAAGTACGGCGGTTTCGCTGGTGCATGAAGCGCGAGAATTGCAAATCGAGATCCGAAACTCCCGAGCGCCCATCCACCACGAAAATGGCGCATTCGGCTTCGGTAAGCGCCGCTTCGATTTGGTTTTTCACCTGGCCATCCAAGGCGTCCAGTTCTTTGGAAAGGAAGCCGCCCGTGTCTATGATTTGAAAGTAAACCCCATTCCATTCCGAGGTTTGATAATGGCGGTCGCGGGTTACGCCTTCGCGATCGAGCACCACGGCGGCTTTGCGTCCGACTATGCGATTGAAAAGACTGGATTTTCCGACATTGGGACGGCCGACTATTACGACCTTGGGAAGGTTCATGGGCCCAAAAGTAGGGATTGTTTAAGTTATTGGCAATGAATGCTTTAGAAAATAGTTTTAAAGGAAATTGAGGCCTTCCCCATGAAAAAAGCACCCCTGCGCTTCGACTTCCACCTCCATACCCTGGACGACCCCCTCGACCACCATGTGTATCATACCGCCTACGAGCTCATCGACAAGGCGGCCCGTTTAGGCCTTAACGCTCTGGCCATCACTTTGCATGAAGCCCAATTGGAGCACCCCTCCATCACCGCCTATGCCGAAAAAAAGGGGATTCTCCTCCTTTCGGGTCTGGAGCAGAACATCGAAGGGGTGCATGTACTCCTTATCAATTTTGAACGGGAAGAGGCCGAAAACATCCGCACTTTTTCCGATCTCGCCACCGCCAAGCAGGCGCACCATCTCGTCATCGCCCCCCACCCCTATTTTCCCGGGTCCATCTGTCTGGGAGCTTTGTTGGAAAAGCATGCCTCGCTATTCGATGCCGTGGAAATCAGCGGTTTTTACCATCGGTGGTGGAATCCCAATCTCAAAGCCATGCGGGTAGCGGGGAGGCTGGAAAAACCCTTGGTCGGCCATTCCGATACCCATACTTTGGAGCAATTGGGAACCACATTCAGCGAAGTAACCTGCGAGGCGAATGCCTTCGACCTGGTAAGCGCCATCAAGGCGGGAGAGGCAAAGGTGGTTTCCCGTCCCCTGTCGCTGTGGGAAATGCTTCTGATCGGATGGAAAGCGGTGGGACGGAGCTATATGCCGGGACTGGATTATAAAAAGGAACGCGGTTACCAGCCCTTATGGCCTCCGAAAACACTGAGCGAAATACCGGCCAGCACCAGGAAGCTGATACCCACGTTGGCCCAGAAAAAGTCCTGATTGAGGCCATCCAATGAATTGCTGCGCCGAAAGCGGTGTACATAAACCATAACCGCCCCGGTTATGGTGACTGCAGACAGATAACCCCAGCCCAGGCTCGGGAACAAGGCCATGGCGGCCAATACCGCCAGCATGGACGCATGGAGAATGGCCGCAACCTGCAGCGCCCGGGGAATTCCCAGTTTCACCACCAGCGAATGCAATTTGCGCTCCTTGTCGAACTGATAGTCCTGGGTGGCGTAAATGATGTCGAACCCCGTAATCCACAGCCACAAGGCCAGCCCCAGACAAAGGGGCTCCGGAGCCGGCGCTCCGGTAACGGCAATCCAGGCTCCTACCGGCGAAATTCCGATGGCCAATCCCAGAAAAACATGGCTGAGCGAGGTAAAGCGTTTGGTAAGGCTGTAAAAACAGACTATGGCCAGGGTGGGAACGGATAGAATGAAGGCGAGCTTGTTGATGAAAGCCGTGGTGACGATGAAGGCCGCCAGATTCGCGAAAAGGAAAAGCGAAACTTCGGAGCGTTTGAGGATGCCGGCGGGAATATGCCGAAGCGCCGTGCGGGGATTCAAGCCGTCGATATCGGCGTCGAGCAGGCGATTGCACGCCATGGCGGAGTTACGGCAGAAAACCATGGCCAATAGGATGAGCGCAAAGGTGGAGGCTTGGGGCCATCCCTCGGCGGCCCAGAACATGGCGGCCAACGCGAAGGGCAGGGCGAAAAAGGTATGGGAAAAACGTACGAGACTCAGGAAGTGCCGGATTTTATTCAATGGCCCCTGAGCGGCATGAGCGCGGGTGCGGGTCGGTTTCATGTGGAGATTCCTTCGCCCGGTTCGGGGCTCCGCCAGCGGCTCCCTACCCGATGGGTTACTCCCAGATGATCGAGCACGCGCGAAAGCACGCTGTCCACCAGGTCATCGATGGTTTTGGGGCGCATATAAAAAGCCGGACTGGCAGGGATTATCACCGCGCCCTGATCCGACAGCTTTTTCTGGTTTTCCAGATGGATGCTGCTCATGGGGCATTCCCGGGGTACGATAATCAGCTTTCGCCTTTCCTTGATGCAAACGTCGGCAGTACGCACCAATAGATTATCGCCTATGCCATGGGCGATTTTGGCCAGGCTTCCCATGGAGCAGGGAAGCACCGCCATGCCGTCGAAAAGGTAGGAGCCGCTGGATACCGGGGCGAACAAATCCCGGTTCTCATAGACCTTGTCGGCCAGCGAAAAGCCGAACTCGGCGTTTTCATAAGCGCATACCTTGCGGCCGGTTTCCGTGCAGACGATATGGACTTCATGACCCAAATCCTTCAGGTGCATCACCAGTCTATGAGCGTAAATCGAGCCGGATGCCCCGGTAATTCCGATGATGAATTTCGCCATGGATGAAACCTCTTTCAGGAGGGGATTTTTTCCGCCGATACGATGTGGGAGATGCCGCCGTCGCATGCGATTCGCCTAAGAATTCTGAATCCCGCTTTCTCCAATTCACGCTGGTATTCCAGAACACCGACAAAGCCGCGTACGCTGCGAATCAAATAGTCATAGGCCGACTTGCGTCCCGAAAATAAAAAGCCGAGAAAGGGAATGAACAAGGGTGCCAGCAGCCGGTAGAACACGAAAGTCAGCGGATTACCGGGACGGAAGAATTCCAGGGTGACGAAAGTGCCTCCGGGCTTGAGGAGATTATGCACCGAAGCGATTCCCCGCTGTAAATCGTCGAGATTACGCATGCCATAACCGCAGAGGACAACGTCGAAACTTTGGGGCTTGCAGGCGGGATGGAGGGCGTCCATTTGCAATTTGGCCGGAAGCGTGTTGCGGGTCCCGGCTTGCCGAAGGGTTTTGTATTGGGCGGTGAATTTTTCCGGCCGGGCCCCCTTCAACATGGAAAAGGAAAAATCGGCTATGACCCCAGATTCCATTCCTTGACGGACCAGGGTAAGCGCGGCCAGAAAATCTCCCGTTCCTCCGCATAAATCCAGCACGGATGCGATAGGGCGATTTGCCAGGCAAGTTACGGCTTTACGCCGCCAGGCAATATCCCGGCCCACGCTGAGCAGGTGATTTAGGAAGTCGTAGCGGTGGGCTATTCCATCGAATAAATTGCGAACGGCTCGGCTCAAAAGTGTCTCAGTTGGGAGGAGTTATAGCGGAAATATAGACTATGAGCGCCTGACTTCAGGGATTACGAGAGATGGTCATGGCGATCGGAGGACCGAATAGTATCGCCATTAGGAAAAAGCGATTGACAAGGTTTCGCTGCTGGCTTAATTTTGACTCTTTCTTTGCCGCTTTAGCTCAGTTGGTAGAGCAGAGGACTGAAAATCCTCGTGTCCGCAGTTCAAATCTGCGAGGCGGCACCTATTTTCCCCTACCCCAACCCCCTTTGCGTTGAACCCCAGGAATCCGTATTTTCCCCTTCCGGAGGGATTGGCAATGGTCGGCGTTAATTATCTCAGTCGCGAAGGCTTCGAAAAACTGAAGTCGGAGTATGAAGAACTCTTTCACATCGAAAGACCGCGTCTTTTGGAGGAAATTTCCGCGGCCGCCGCCCAAGGCGACCGATCCGAAAACGCGGAATACATTTACGGAAAAAAACGTCTCCGGGAAATCGACTCCCGCCTCCGTCATCTGGGACGGAAATTGGAGAATTGCGAAATCGTCGACAATAGCGGCCGCGACACCGACAAGGTTTTTTTCGGGGCTATCGTTGAATTAAGCAAACAAGCCGGCGGCACGCAAACGGTGCAAATCGTAGGCGCGGATGAAATCGATCCTCTGGAAGGACGAATCTCGAAGGAATCCCCCTTGGGGAAGGAGCTGATGGGTAAGTCCAAAGGTGATTCCGTGAAGGTTCAAACTCCCCGGGGTATCTTGCACCATACCATCCTCTCCATCCGCTACTAGAATAGGCCTTCGACCTCAGGACTTCCCCCTATTGCCTCCGGTCGGGAGCGGAAGTCCTGGAAACAGGAGCGAATCCGCTCCCAGGGCAATTCCGTTGGGCAGGTTTGGCGGGTCAGCTTCGGCAGGCCCGGCAGAAACGCGGCGGAGCGCAATTCCTCGAATACGGCGGGCAAATCTTCATTGGATACCCTCGTTAGATTTTCCACGATCAGGGGAGGGATTTTTCGCAGGGGGCGGAATTGGCTGGGAACCGGTTTTCCCAATCGGTAATAGAGAACGATAGCCCGCAGAAACGCCGGAAAGTTTATGCCGTCCCGGACCATCCAACAATCCGGGACATCCCCCTTCCCCGGCTCGGCGGGAAACAGGCAAGCCAGGCCCCCCTGGAATAGTCTCCGGATATAAGCCGGTACTTCTATTTCCCCGTCATCCACAAGGTATCGGCAAAGCGCCAGGGGACCCGTAGAACCGTCTCCGAAAGCCGGGGGGTTGCGTCGGCGCTGCGGTCGCTCCGATCGGTGGAAGTCTCTGTTGTACCGTTGGTTTTCGGGTTCCATGGAATTATCAGCTACCGGCAAACCTTCAAATTTAAGCAGATTTTTCTGGCTGCGGGGATGCGAATCAGTGTATGGTTTAGTTTTCTTTTGGAGCAGTGATGCGAATCCCGGGGATGGCGTTAATTCGGCCGTTTCGCGATAGGGCTTTATCCCTATTGTTTGCTTTTACAATTTGCCATTGCGCCCCCTCATCGTCCAAACTGTATGTACCTGACGAAATACCCGAAATCTGCCGGGAAATCGATTTCCGGTTGGATGCCGGCTTGCGTCAAGTCTGCGGTGTGGAAACGCGCAATTATATGGCCTATAAGAATATTCCGAGGCACCGAAGCCTACTCCAGCCCAAAGGGGCCCGTATCGTGCAAAAAGGCAAGGATCTCGAGTTGCGCCTGGAAAATACCCTGCCAATCAATCTCCCGGAGGAGTTTCAGGACGGGATACGATTCGGGGAGGATGTGCGTCGGAATTTCATCGCTTCAAGAATGGACTATGTGGAATTCTTCCCGGATGAAACCGCATCTGAAAGGATTCGGATTATGCGGCTCGACATTCCCGTGGAAAAAGGCGAGATTGCCGTTTGCTATACGGTGAAACCGCAATTCACGACCGCTCAAAGAAAAACCGGCCATGCGGCGAGCCTGGAAATCCTGAATTGTCCGGACTTTGAAATGTTGAAGCAGGCCCATAAGGCCAAAATGGAAGCGGATTTTGTACAGGAAGAGTTATGAGCGCAGAATTCAGGGCTTTTCTGCGTAGAATTCTATAACCGCCCCAACCGTATTGAGTTTGCAAAACTCCTCGAAGCTCAATTCCTTGGCAAAAGTCTCATTCAGCTTCTCCAGGAGATTTTTCCGCTCGGGATATGAAATCCGGTAATCGTTTATGAACTGATCATCGATTTCAATATCCTTGGCTTCAAAGCCGATGACATTGGAAATGATGGTCTTGATTTCGGTCGTCTTTTCCTGTTGTCCCAAAACGTTCTCCGGGCGGCCTGACATGTGCTGGAGGCCAAAAGTAGCTGAATTGTAGTTGAATTGCTTTTGAATACCGGGCTAAAGAGAGAAAATTCGAGCCGAAAAACAAGAGTATTTGGCCGATTTTTGTTTCACGGAGCGATTTTTTTCGAAATTCCCTCAGGTGCAAGGTATGGCAGGCGAGGTTGGGGTTGCAGGTTTCCCTTCATATCCATCAAGCTGAACAACAAACCGGGAACCAGCGCGGAAAAGGAAGCCTGGGGTTCGTAAAGAGCATGTGACCTGCCGGTAGCGACAATATCACGTAACGATTTGGAGTCGAGCGGCGGAACGGTCAAACCCCTGACCGGCTGCATTTTTCCCGTCCGGCATTCGAGCCGGTCCATTTGAACCGGAGTATTGAGGGTAAAGGTTCGTCCACCTCCCGCCTCGGAAATTTCCAATCGATGGGTAAGCGGGTGTCGTAAAAGGGCCAAAGCATCTTCATCCGCGACTTTGGAGACGACCAGACCATGGTTTATCCCTTCCTCGTCGCTTAGGCGGCAGAGGTGGCGATGCAATTCTTCCTCGTCGAAGGCGGCTTCGGAGTATACTTCCACCACGCCGGGAAAACCACCCCCGTAGCGCCAGTGTCCGTTTCCGGAATGAGGGCGATTAGGTTGCAATGGGATTTTACCCCGATAGAAATCGGAGATTTTGCCGTTTTCAATCAATTGTATCGGAAGGGCGGGTTGAGCCTGGTGATCAAATGCATAATGTCCGTATAAAGTCCGGTCTTTCCAATGGAAACGCGAAGGGTCATCGTGGATGGAAATAAAAGCAGGGAAATATTTTCTTCCTTCCAAACCGAGTAGAAAATGTCGCTGGGATTGGGACCCGAGGGGTTCGCGTAATTGGGCTTGAGGCGCCAACAGGGCTTTGTAGACCAGGTCGCCAGCAGCGGAATGGCTCAAAAGGACCGGACCACGGTAATCCTTTTCCGCGGGAGTCCCGGATAATCGACGCAGCCTTTCGGAAAGGACCTGAATCTCAGTAGAGGTCTTTTGCGCCAGGGTCGAAGCGTCTTTTTCTCCGCACCAGGGGGTGTCGCGCCGGGAGCAACGGAAATAATCCCACAGGGGTGCGCCGTCGACGGCCTGGGCCAAAAGGCTGACCAGGAAAGTATGCTCCTGGAATCCCACGCGATAGCGGCTTCCCTCGGAGTCGACATAGTATAAGGTGGAATAGAAATAATTATACCCGGCGCGGGATTCCTGCAATTCGGGGAATGACTGGAGGGTTGCGCTTACCGACTTGCCGAGTTGCGTTATCGCGCCGGTATCCGGCGGCAAGCGCTTTTCCATCACGTCGAAGCGTCCGACTTTTTGCCGGGAAAAATCCGGCAAAGCGGTTTCATCGCGGTGGTTTTGCAAATAGGCTTTTTTTTGAGCCAACTTCTCGATGGCGACCTTGTATTCGGCATCGGTGGCGGCCCAGATGGCCTGGCGCAGCAAGGTGGTATCGTTGCTGTGCGGGAGAGGCGCGCGCAGACGTGGGCCGAAAACTATGGAACCTTGAAAGCCGCTATTATCGAGGTCATAGCTGCCCAGCCGCAAATCCACCGATAGGAATTGCATGCGGTCGAAGCCGGACTGCTCCAAGGTACCCAAGGTGGCTTCCATGCGATAAAGTTCCACGTCCCAGTACAGGTACGAAAGGAAATACGGTTTGACTCCCGCCTGTAAATGCAAGCTGTCGAGCGAACGACGAAGCTCCGCTTCCATGGCCCGCAAAATGGCCGAGGTATCGGGATCCCCCTGGATAAAGGCGCCGGACCCTGGCCGGTCGCCTCGGTTCGAAGAATCGCGCTGGGATTGTTCCGGAGCATTGCCTGCGCATCCGGCAATCGCCAATCCCAATGCCATTACCAGGATTTTCACCACGATGGATTTCCTTCGTGGCGGCGCAGGGCCGGTGGTGGCAAATAGGGCGGCTTGTTCTGATCCTTGGATCGCGTTTCAAACTCCATGGAATTGAGCAGGAGCGAAGGCGAAATCGCCGATACGGGAACCCAGCCGGATTCGGCGCCGCAATAACCGTTGAATACGGCCGGGTCGTCTCCCGCCAGCCGTATCTGCCGCAGGCTCACCAAGGGTGTGCCCACCAAATCGGAACCTCTGACTACCCTATCCGGTTTGCCGTCGGCAAAAATCTGCGTCAAATACAGGGGCTCAACCCGGAAGGATTGCGGCAAATCGCGGCCCGTATAGGTGAAGCCGCCCGATATATCGTGAACCAATAGTCCATAGGGCTTCCCCGTTTTGCGGAGCAAGGCGATGAGGCTGTCGCGCAGGGCGGCGCGCGGCACGGTTTTTTCGGCGGTAAGTATGGTATTACCCATGCGGGCCACGGGAAGCAAACCCAGGGAAGCGCGTCCATGACCGTTGGATTGTCCGCTATCCGATAATACCGACCGACCCAATAAAAAATTCCGGAAAATCCCCTTGTCAATCAAAACGACCCGGCGTCCCGTCACCCCTTCGTCATCATAGGCGTAATGTCCGTTCAAGGGCTGGCCGTGCATCGTGACAAGTGTGGGATTATCCTCAACGGAAATGGCGGGATGGGTTATGGATTCGCCTATTTTGGAAACGAATGTCTGGCCTTCATCGACGGCTTTTTGCCGATGGCCCTCGACCCGGTGCCCGAAAACCTCGTGGATGAAAACCGCGGCGGCCACATTCTCCAGGATTACGGGTCCGGCGTAGGTATCCAATACCGGGGCGGAGCGCAAAGTATCCAGGCGCAGCAGCAGGGATGACAACAGATTTTCCAAGGAGTCGGCGGGTAGGCGGGAGGGATTGTCATGGAAAAAGATTTGCCGGGACAACCAGAGAATCATTCCGTCGTCGGCCTTGGTTTCGACGTACAATCCGATATTCCCGATGCGTTCGTCCTGGGCCACGGCTGAGCCTTCGGTGTTTACCAGGCGTTTTCGTACCTGCCGAAAGGAAAAATCGATTTGGCTGGCGAAAAGCCGGGGCTGATTCAGAAATCCCCGCGAAGCGAGGCGCAAGCGTTCATAGAGGCTGTCCAGGTCCGCGCGACGAAGGGTAACCGGAGCTTGCGGACGCCAATCGACAGTGGGAGGCTGGGGGGCGAAATCCAGGCCGTCTTTTCCGGAGGAGGGGCGGACGGCGTGATTCGCCTGTATTTTTCCGAATTGATCACGAGCCGCACGGAAGGCATAGTCGGTAGCGATACGCAGGGTGCGCTCGGTAACCATCCCGTCACCTTGGAGTGGCAGGGGCACGTCCTGGTACCCACTCCAGAAGTTGAAATCCAGATTTTCGCGCAAGGGATGGGTATTATCGAATTGGTGGCTACCGACACGGACCTCCACATTGAGACTCCGGGAGGCGCTTTCCTTATCCTGGATGACGGCGCCCTTGTTCACGGAATATTGCAGGGCGAGGGTATCGTTGACCCGGTAGGCGATGAAATAGGGCGCCATGGAGTCGGCTTTGGACAAGGCCGCGGCATTGGCGCGCAATTCGGATTGCAACAGCGTTTTGAGCGCCGAGTCCGACTGGGCGTTTGCAGCACCGGTGAGAAGAAATAGTATGAAAACGAAAAATGGCATTCCCGGTTCAACTTAACATTATTCGGCCGTCGGGCAAAGTTTAATGGTTGCGCAACCGGGCGTGGCCGTCCAAAAAATCGGACAGTGAAGGGGAATCGGGGAAGCGACCCGCAGAGAAACCCGGAAGCGTTGCCGCGCAATCCAGGATTTGTTCGGGACGGCTCAATTGCGATTGCGTCAAATAGGCGGCGACTCCGATGTCGGCCAAATGGCGGGCCAGATATTCCTGTTCCGTTTG
>CAYNXV010000060.1:0-11868 GCA_964401245.1 uncultured Bifidobacteriales bacterium
AAAAAGGCTGGGAATGCAGCTATTGCCCGTATAGGTGCAGTTAGTTGGTAGCGAATGCAAGCGGAAATCGCCGAAAATACCCGAAAACTGCCCTAAAATACGCATTTAGGCTATACTCAATTTGAGTACACTCGTAAAATCAATTGGGTGCCACTGAATCCAGGTAGAATGAAGTGAAAAATCTACTATTAAAGAACCGGAAAATTCTGAAGAAATCGGACGGATGCTGCCTTACAAATTGATACTAGAGCTGGGTTGGGATGATTGCGGATGATTTGACATCGGGTCGAAAAATCACTCGCGATGAAGCGCTGCGGGCCCTTCGTTTCAATCAGGGCAAGGTTTTGGTGGAATACGATACGCCCTACGGAAGGCGTAAGGCCCGCTTCGACGAAGGTAGCCCCTTCTACCGGGGAAACGGCCCCTATAATTACGCATTTCTCCGCTATTTCCTGATTCCCTCCGTCTTGCCGAAAAAGCCACGTACCACCTGGAGACATGGCGGCAACCGGCCCGAACCCACCTCCGCGCCGACCGACTCCGAAGATATTCCGGAGGAGAAGCCCGAACTGGAAATCAGGAGCATTGATGATCACTTCGCCCCCAGCCGGGAAAAACTGGTCATCCGCTACGACATCAAGCAACTTAGGGACAAAAAGGTTACCCTAAAAGTCACAGGTACCGGATGCGAAGGCAATCCCCTTTTTAAAATAGACCTGCACCCCGATAAAAAAACGGACGGCGAACATTCCATCATGTGGGACGGCCGCTGCAATACGGAATCGGGACCGCTGAAAGGCGGCCTTTTCATCAATCCCCTGCACACCCCCTATCAGGTGCAACTGGTATCGGACGGTCCCAGCTCGCAAGAGGAAGAATTCAAAGTCCTCTACCACAGCGTCCAGCTATATGAAGGCACCTATACTGCCGACGGCAAGGCTCCGGACAAGTCGGAGCGGGTTAAGTGGGTGCAATTCCGACTTAATGAGCTGGGCTATTTTTCCGGACCGGTGGACGGCATCAAGGGGCCGCAAACCTCGCGGGCTTTGAAGCGATACACCTATGCGCGTCCGGGTTACTACGGCAATCCCCCCAAGAAGGAAATAGACGACGAGAACAATCCGAAGCTCCTGGAACAGTTGGAAAAAGGAGAGGGGAAAAGGGTTCTGTGGGAAGGCGGACGGCTGCCGAAGAAGGGGGATAAGGCTAAGCTTTACTTGGACCATGACTATTATTACGAAGTTTTCAGTAACGCCGATTTTAGCCATCCCCAGGGACATTGCCGCAAAGACCTTGAAAAACTAGACCGAGTCGAATTTCCACTTGAAACCAAAATTCTACTCGTGAGCAAGCGGGACGCGGACGGTACAAACGCGGGTGTTGACGCACCGGAAGCGGTAGGGGCGGCGGAAATCGAATGGGAAGTGATCGATCCCCCCGAGAACACGGCCATTCTTCCTCAACCGACAACAGACATTCCCAGCCGGACTAAAGCTTATATCGAGAAGGCCCTGGAAAAAACCCGCACTAGCGCGGGAGACAAGGAAAATGATAACTGTCCTAAAGTCGGCAATGTGGGGACTAGAGACAAGTTACCGGACCTATTCCGGGTCGGAGACAGGCCGCCTCCGTTCTCTGTATATAAAAATGGGGACAGAGTTTTTTCCAAAGTAAACAATGACGGAGTCAAGTCACCGGATAAAGTGGGTCGTACAGGAGTACTTTTCCGAGGGTCATTGATTGCCGGAGATAATTATCGCATAAGTGCCCGTTTATCATTTGAACATCACCGTCCACAAGAGTTGGAAAAGCTGCACGAGGATTTTTCCGGAACCAAGCCCCGGGAACGCCTACTCACGGAAACCGGGGAATTTACCATATGGCGGCGCTCCAAAGTCGCAGCCGTGGTGGACTGGCCTGATCCCGGTAGAAACATCGATTGGAGCGAAATCGCTTCAGCCTATTCCCTGAGCCATTATGTGCTCGAAACCGGAAACGTGACCCGGTACCGCATAGAAGACTTACTCTCGTCAGAAAAGGAGAGGTTGGAATATATCGACTTGGTTGCGAAGCACTTTCCACATTATAAGAAATCCGACATGCGTTTCGACCCGAACGGCCTCTATCCTTTTGCCATACGTGCCCAAAAATCCACCGAAACTCCCGAGGAATTTCGAACAGAATTGAGATCCCTGCTAAGTGACTTTTCCGACGAGCCGAATTTCCAGGATGATCTTGCCCTGTTGCTGCATAATAAAGTGGCCGCACGCAGGGAACCAGGAGCCATTGTATTCCGTCCCAATTGGGTACGCCCCACCAAGGTGCATAAACCGATTCCCGTACTCGGCCTGAAAAATATTTTCAAATCGGAAGAGTATCTACCTGGATTCGTCTGCCTAGGGTTGCCCAAAGGCGTGGCGCTATTGGACAACGGGATGACGGATAAAGAGCAGGATGGGTTCCTTTACGTTCACGAGATGGGACATTGCCGGTACTTGATGCACCATGAAACCAGAGGCAACGGTATGTCCGATATCCCCGAGGATCATGATTTAGCGGATAAGAATTGCACCATGTGCTACCCGAATGGAATCAAATCCCGTCCGGGCTTATCCTGGAACAAGGGTGATAAGACCGAATCCCGCTTTTGCGGAAAATGCATTTTGAAATTACGGGGATGGGATGTCCGGGCTGCCAAACTACCGGCTTCCAGCTGATTTGCCGTGAGAGCGATGCCGCAACCATGCATACTTTTTGGAATTGCGCTTTTACTGGCAAACGCAAGTTGTAGCCCAAATCGGATAGAGGAAAAACCCATGAAATTCGAAATCAAACTTTCATCCGATTCCATTTTTTCCGGAGATGCGGCTACTTTGGAGTTTATCCTTTCGTCTGGTCCCCAAGAAGCAAAATTTCCCAGCGGATACCAGTCTTCGGACGTTGTTTCGGTAATTCTATTCAACGATTACGGAGAGGAGATCGGCCGTAGCACCGATTTCGAGGCAATTCGAAGGTGGGATCCTAGTGCACGCCTGGAAAAACAAGCTGACATGGAAGCGATCAATTTGCCTCCGAATCAGGAGGCCAAGTGGAAGCGCGGTTTGACGGATTATTTCGGTTCATTGCCTCCGGGTCAATACGGAATTCAGGGCGAGTACAACTTCAAGCCAAGCGGGATAGTGCTTCGATCGCAAATGGCGAAGTTTCAAGCCCTTCCCAATGAAACGGCTTGGTTGGATGTAGTCAAAGATGACGCTGCCATAGGAATGATTTACCTGGCCCAACAACCGACGTTTTCCGACCAAATAATGATGCATTGGAGAGCCGTTCGAGAACCCGGTAAAATCCTCAAAGCGGCAGCGATGGATTTCTCTTCCACAGGAAAACCCTCCCTCGCTCTGACCGATTACCATAAGCAATCCCAGCTGGAATCGGCGTATCCTCGCTGGCTGGTCTGGTCTGAAAAAGGGGAAATCAATAGCGTATTGTTGCACCCGGAAAAACCTGGACATCGAAAAACCTTTGTCCCGGAGTCGAAGCACATTGAAATCGTATCGAGATCGATTCAGCACGATGACCTCACAGTAACCATCCCTGTGTTGGAGCAAAAGAGGGGTAATTTCCACTTATCCCTTATTCACTTTGATTCCGACTTCGTTCCTTCAAAATCCATACCGACAATCCATTTCAGCGAGCAACCGCAACCCGCCTATTTATCATCGGAATGGACAGGGAAGCTGTATTTTACCAGTGCCGTCACCGGAAATTTACCCATCCGTGCCTGGGTTCTGCAGGACGGAAAGGCCGGACCATCCCAAGAAATCGTACCCAGCGGTTGGCTACAGCATAACGACTCTGAGGTGGTGGAAGAGACTGTTTTGGCATTGGAACTCCGCTCGGGGGCGGCATATACAAATCGCGAAGCCGCATTGGCCGTTATACACTGGCGGGGGACCAAAAGCCAGGGAATCCGTGTGGCGCGCATCCCCTTGAACCGGGAAAAGGGAATCTTCGATATTGAAGCGACACGGTTTTTCGACATCCCACTGGAAGAGGAATTAGCAGCCGTGGAATGGGCCTATGCAGCCGTGGAACAAAACCCCATGAGAGACATTCACGCCTTGATTGTCGCCCAAGACGGCCGCGTTTATCATTTCCAAGCTGGTGAAGGTCCCAATTTGGTGAAAACGGTACAACGGGGCCAAATCTCCTCGGTAAGGCTAATTGCCACCAGCCAGTCCGATATTTATGCCTGCCTGCCGGGATCAAGCACCGGCGCGGAATTACACCTTCTCGTGGAAGCCGTCAGGCGCTAGCCGACGGACATGACCGCCGTCCAATGGCAGGAGATATATGCCATAGGATTTCTGGAATTTCGAGTAATCGCACACAAAAGTATGGAAGCAATAATGATTTTTAAAGGTCATTGGAGATGAATAAAATCCAAATTCACAAATCTTATTTTTTTTCGATTTTTTACCTCATTATACTTGCCACATACATTCCAGGAAGGGATAAGGAAACCAAAATTGCAGTGAACAGGCCACCAATGGAAATCCGCCTTGAATTATCTGAAAGCCTACGCCTCCAGGCAACTTTAATTAACCATTCCAGTGTCACCCGACCCTACCTTCACACCCGCTTTTACCAGCAATGCAAGTTGAATCTGATGCCTTTGGATAAGGAGCCTCTTATTCCCTTCGACTATCGCTCGAGATCCGTGCCTGCCCCTCTCCAGCGGGAACATTTCAAGTTTGTCGATTCCGGCGACTCCGTATCCCTTCAAGTGGCTGAATTTATTGCTAAGGAGGCTCAATACGAAATTACCTGGGGTCCCTTTCGGTTTCAGAATGTGCCCCCAGGCCGGTATCGTGCCCAGGTAGAATGGGAAAGTCACAGGGATTTCCCCGAATCCGCCGGTATTTATCCAGACTGGGGCGGTGGACAGCCGGTTTGGAAAGGGAACCTCCATTCCAACGAGGTGATTTTTACCCTACCCTGACCTCCCAATAAACGGGTGTTACCCGTAATTTTGACATGTCCTTCGCCCCGTAATAAGCGACTTACAATCAGGGAAACGGGTTTTTGAGAAGGTTTTAGCCGGCTGGTGACGGCCGTCACCTAGGGGAAAAAGATTCTTAAATATCTTTTTAACCAAATGACGAAAAAATCGCCTGAATTCACATATATCCCCACCTCGGAAGTCCCTTAAAATGCTGAACAATATGTCTTGGGTTTGGATTTTTGGAGTGGTCCACCTGGTGTTTTCGAATGCATGTTCCGAACCCTCTAAGGGTGAGGTGAAGACCGATACTCCGGTTTCACAATCGGCGCCGGTGTTCCAAGCCAAATCCAGTCTGGATTCATTAGTGGACAGCCTTTTGAAGGCACACAACCCGCCCAAGGATTTGCAACCGTATGTTTTGGAGAAAGCGCTTTTTTCAACCGATTCACAATATGTAATCTTCTCCCTTATTCCACGATCCAAGTATGCCCCACCTGATTGGAGAATTTACGTCGCTGACCTAATCCCCAGAAGGGTAATTTATGATCCAATCCGGAAAGCTCCCGACAATTACATAACGGGATACCCGATAATCGCAGAACGATTTTCGGAAGATGGACAAAAGGCATTTCTAATAGTTGGATATCGATATCTTTACGCCAAGATATTGGATTTGAAAACAGGAAAACTGTTGGTTAATGAAGAAGCAACAATTGAGACTTATTCGGAGACGACTCCCGACTCTATCTTCAGGAATTTTGAAAGGCGTTTCTGAGGTGAAATACGACATTCCTTCAGCCCAGCTGAATTTTCACGCCATATTTTCAGGATCCAAAAAATGGCGCCTCTCTAAAAACGGTTTGGAAATTGAAGGAATGGGCATTGTCCGAACCAAAGGAGCTCCGCAAACAGTGAAGCGGGTCTGGGATTCATATGGAAAATGGATTCGCGAAAGTTCCGAGGATTTTAATGTCCCTGTGGAACAGATTCTGACTACCTTGTGCACGGAAAGTGGAGGCTACAACTCTAATCCAAGGGAGGAGGAAGACTATATCAGTGATGAGGAAACTCCCCATAGAGTCAGCCCCGGCCTCATCCAAAAGCTTATTTCCACCGCCCGCGAAACCCTCAAAAAACATGGCGTAGAAGAAGCAACTATTGACCGAAAATGGCTTTTGGAAGCCAAGAATTCCATCCGGGCCGGGGCTTCTTATATCGCCCAGCAGAAAACAAAAACCGAACCCGACCCCGTCCTGGTGGCTGCCGCCTATAATTCCGGAGCCCTAAAACGAAGCTGTCCTTGCATTCCCATTTTCAACCCGACACCAATACGAACAAATCGGAAACTTTCGACTCATCAGGTGAAAAATCTACTATTGAACAATCGGAACCTTACGAAGGTTCCGGACCAGCACCGTCCCAGGAGGCAAACATGCCATCAGTGAAACAGCAGCTTCTCGCCCTCAAAATCGGATCGCTCGATCCGTCCACCTTCAGGGTCCTGGAATTCAAGGGTACGGAGCAAATCTCCGGTTGTTTCGAATTCAATATCAAGGCTAATTCCGAGGAAAAGGATTTGGCCTACGACGACATGATCGGTCAGCCGGCGGCTTTGACCGTGGCCGGAGACGACTTCGAGGTGAGGCATCACGGCGTGATCTCCACGGTGGATCAGACCCCGCGCGGCAAAGGTCTGCACCTTTACGAGTTCAAAATCGTGCCCCGCATTTATATGCTGGAACGCAACCAGCAGAACCGCATATTTCAGAGCATGACCGTGCAGGAAATCGTGGAGGAGGTACTTAAGCAATCCGGCATGGAGGCCCGAGACTTCAAATTCGAGGCCAAGGATAAATTTCCCAAACGGGAATTCACCGTTCAATATAACGAAACCGATTTTCATTTCATCACCCGCCTGCTCGAAGACGAAGGCATCTTCTATTTCTTCCGCCACGAAGACGGCCTGGACGTGACCGTATTCGCCAACGGCCCCACCTCGGTGGAAGACCTGCCGAACACTCCCGAAGTACTTTTTCACCCGGATACGGGAATGCAGCGCGAAGCTACCGACTTCATCGAGTCCATGAAGAAAATCCAAAGGATGGTAACCGAGAAAGTTACGGTCAAGGACTACAATTACCGCACTCCCCAGGTGAATATCATGGCGCAGGCGGGTCCCGAAAATGCGGGCGAACTTTATGTATACGGCGCCCATGTGAAAACCACCGACGAGGCGCAGCGAATCGCCAAAATCAGGGCTGAAGGATTGGCCGGCCAAAAGGTGAAATTCGAAGGCAAAGGGTCCTGCCGCTCCATGCGCACAGGCTATCGCTTCAAAATCGACGATCCGCATGAAACCGGTTTCGACGGCACGTATCTGATAACCGAAGTCCATCATCAGGGCAATCAAAAGGAGGGCTTCGAGGGCGAGGATTCGGAACCACAATATCAGAATACCTTCACCTGCATTCCCGCGGATGTTCCTTTCCGTCCCGACGTCATTACCAGCAAACCCAAAGTCGAAGGCCTGTTGACGGCGGTGGTTGACGGCCAGAAAGGCAAGTACGCCTATATCGACGAAGAAGGCCGCTACCGCATGAAACTGCATTTCGACCGCGGTTCCGAATCGGACGGCAAAGCCAGCCGCGCGGTGCGCATGGCCCAACCCTATTCGGGCAAGGGCTACGGCATGCATTTCCCCCTGCACACGGGCACGGAAATCGCCGTGGGTTTCGTCAACGGGGACATCGACCGTCCCATCATCATCGGCACCATTCCCAATCCGGACAATTCTACGCCTGCCAAATCGGGAAATAACTCACAAAACGTTATCCGCTCCCATTCGGGACACCAGTTATGCTTGGAAGACAAGGAAGGGGAAACCGGCGTCAATCTAAATACATCGGGAGGCCACTCGCTCTCGTTGGACGATACGGCCAGTAAAAAGGGCATTACGGTAAACACCACCGACGGCCATATTCTCGGACTCGACGACAAGAATCAGAAGATTTTCGTAGGCACCAAGGACGGCCACCAATTGGTGATGGACGACAAGGGAACCAAGTTCACCTTGGAAACCAAGGACGGTCACAAAGTCGTGCTTGACGACGGCGGCAAAAGCATCACGGTGGAATCGAAGGGCGGTCATTCGCTGAAGCTCGACGACTCGGGCAAAAACGTGGACCTGACCTCGACGGGTAAGCACAAAACCGAAGCCAAGGACGAAATAACTCTCACCGTTGGCCAAAGCACGCTGTCTATGAAAAAGGACGGAACCATAGTCCTCAGCGGTAAGAAGATTTCGCTGGAAGCCATGACCGACATCGAGCTGTCGGGAATGAACATCAAGCTCGACGCGAAACAGAAAGTTACCGTCGGCGGGCTGCAGGAAATCAGCCTGGCCGGAGCGGCGGCTTCCATGGCGGTGAAACCCACGGGGGTGGAAACCTCCGGGCCCATGGTTAAGATTTCGGCAACAGGAATGCTGGACTTGTCGGGCCCGATGGTGAAGATCAATTAGTCCGATATTCCCTTATCGATATCATTCATGGATTACCACGCCCTCGTCAAACTCCGAAGCTCTCACCCCGCCTGGCGCCTGCTGGCGGCGGACAATGCCCCCCTCGTAGTCGGGTTTCTCCATCGGTATTTCATCGAGCCCAATATCCGCAACCTTTCGGAATCGGCTTTGGTATCATACTTGGAGGACTATCTGTATCCCTTGCGCGAGAGCAAGCCGGGGCTATTTCCCAAAAACGCGCGGGCCTACCTCGGAGATTGGGCCGACGACAAGCAGGGTTGGCTGCGTAAATATTATCCCGCGGACAGCGACGAAGTTCATTTCGATTTGACTCCCGCCGTGGAGAAGGCCGTCGAATGGTTGGAGGGGCTCAGGCGGAAGCAATTCGTAGGCACCGAATCGCGTCTCATGACCATATTCGATTTGCTTCGGCAGATGGTGGAGGGCACCGAGTCCAGTCCGGAAGCACGTATCGCCGAATTGGAAAAAAAGCGCGCTCAAATCGATGCCGATATAGCCCGGCTTCGGGAAGGGCGTGTCGATATGATGGAGGAGACCCAGGTCAAGGATCGCTTTCAGCAAATGGCGCATACTGCGCGCGGCCTGTTGTCGGATTTTCGCGAAGTGGAACAGAATTTCCGGGATTTGGATCGGCAGGTCAGGGAACGCATCGCCTTATGGGAAGGCGCCAAGGGTGAGCTGCTCGAAGAGGTGTTCGGCGAAAGGGAAGCCATAGCCGACTCCGATCAGGGCAGAAGCTTTCGCGCCTTCTGGGATTTTCTCATGTCGCCTTCGCGCCAGGAAGAGCTCTCCGATTTGCTGGAATCGGTTTTCGACATGCCCGCCGTGCGGCAACTGGAACCCGATCGGCGCCTGCTGCGCGTTCACTATGATTGGCTCGAAGCGGGCGAAACGGCGCAACGCACTGTGGCCCGCCTATCGGAGCAACTGAGGCGCTACCTGGACGACAAGGCCTGGTTGGAAAACCGCCGCATCATGCGACTGTTGCGCGGCATCGAACAAAGTGCCCTGGCCGTAAGAAGCGACGCACCCTCAGGCGCCATCATGGAATTGGAGGAAAGCGCTCCCTCGTTGGAATTGCCCATGGAAAGGACCTTGTTCCATCCCCCCTCCAAACCCTTTATCCGGGAGGAAACGCCGACCGAAGGCGGCGCTGATTTCGATGTGGACGCCCTTTTCACCCACGAATACGTGGACATGGAAAGATTGCGCATGACCATACGCATGTGCCTGGAAACCCAGTCGCAGGCCTCACTGGGCGAAATTCTGGGAGCGCACCCCCTGGAGCAGGGTTTGGCCGAAATCGTGGCCTATCTCAGCGTGGCTACGGAGGCGCATTCGACCCTGGTGGACGAATCCCGCTCGGAAACCCTGATTTGGACCGACGCTCAGGGGATTAGCCGCCAAGCTACCTTGCCTTTGGTGCTATTCAATCGTTAGATTTTCGGCCGTGAACTTTCCGCCCATGAACATTATCGAACCGGACCAGGCCTTTTCGCGCATTCTCATCGCGCTGCTGAAAGGTATGCTGTACGCGGACTCCGATGCCTCCCTTTGGCAGTCCCTTCTCAAATTGCAGGCGCGCGTGCGCGATCATGTGACGGTGATCGGACTCGATCTCGTGCTGGATGAAGCCGAAGGGTACGCCTTTCTCAGGCAACGCCCCGCTCTCGAGGGAGAACCCGAACTTCCGCGCCTGGTATCCCGCCGCCAACTCGGCTACCCCGTCAGCCTGTTACTAGCCCTATTGCGGAAAAAACTGGCCGAGTTCGACGCCAGAAGCGAAGACAGCAAATTGGTACTCTCCCGCACCGAAATTGTGGAATTGGTAAAGGTATTTTTCCCTGACAGCGGCAATGAAGCCCGCTTGATGGACAAGCTCGACGCTCACATCTCCAAAGTCGCCGAACTGGGATTTTTGCGCCGACTGAAGGGAGACGAAGCCCGCTTCGAGGTGCGGCGTATCTTGAAAGCCTTCGTAGACGCCCAATGGTTGCAGGAATTCGCAAGCCGTCTGGAAGCCTACCGCACCCGCGCCGCGGAAGCCTTTTCCGAATCCGAACCCGGAACTTCGGCGGAAAATCCGCAACGACAGGCGGGAGAGTCTTGATGAGGGAAGACACCGAACCGCTCCAGACCCAACTGGAATGGGTGGACAGGGACGAATTGGCGGGCTTCAGATTGCAACGGCTCGAAATCCTCAACTGGGGAACATTTCACCATAAGATATGGTCTCTTGACCCCCACGGAAAGAACGCCTTGCTCACCGGCGACATCGGATCGGGCAAATCGACCGTCGTGGACGCGGTGGCCACACTGCTCGTGCCGCCCCAGAAGGCCGCTTATAACAAAGCGGCTGGGGCCGAAGCCAAGGAACGTTCATTGCGGTCCTACGTGCTGGGCTTTTACAAATCCGAAAGGCAGGAAAGCTCGGTTTCGGCCAAGCCGGTGGCGCTTCGCGACGCCAAGGACTATACCGTGCTGCTGGGACGCTTCTATAATGCAGGCTACGACCAACAGGTCACCGTGGCGCAGGTATTCTGGCACAAGGACACCGAAGGTCAGCCCGCGCGTTTCTACGCGGTATGCGACGGCTCCCTATCCATCGCCGAACATTTCACGCAATTCGGTTCCGACATCCTGGGGCTGCGAAAACGGTTGCGGGCCTTGCCCAATGTGGAACTGTTCGACAGCTTTCCTCCCTATGCTTCCGCATTCCGCCGCCGGTTCGGAATCGCCAATGAACAGGCGCTCGACCTATTCCATCAAACCATTTCGATGAAGTCGGTGGGCAACCTCACCGACTTCGTGCGGCAGCACATGCTCGAATCATTCGAAGCGGAACCGCGCATCACCGCCCTCATAGGGCATTTCGATGATCTCAACCGCGCCCACGAAGCCGTATTGACGGCCAAGACTCAGGTGGAAAGACTCACGCCTCTGGTGGAGGACTGCCGACGTCACGCCGTGCTGAAGGCCGAAACCGGAACACTTCGCAATTGCCGTAACGCCTTGCATACCCGGTTCGCTGAACTCAAGGGCGGATTGCTCGCTAAACGTCTGGAGAATCTGGAAGCGGAGGCCGCGAAGCTGGATGCGCGCCTGGAAAATACCCGGGAGCGCCTGGCGGTACGCAAGGCCGGCCGCGACGATATCAAGCAGGCCATCGCCGAAAACGGAGGCGACAGATTGGAACGCCTGCGCGCGGAAATCAACCGGGCGGAAACCGATAGCACGGAACGCCGCCGCAAAATGGATCAATATCGGACGCTGGCCGAAGAAACCGGATTGCCAGAACCCGATTCCATTGACGCCTTCGTAG
>CAYNXV010000060.1:11878-17660 GCA_964401245.1 uncultured Bifidobacteriales bacterium
TGGCATTGGACACCGCCCGCGAAGAAACCGAATCCCGCGAAGTCGAGGTGCAAAACGCCCGCACCGAATTCGAAGTGCAATTCCGGGGCTTGCGCGAACAACATGACGCCCTGGCGCATGAAGTGGAGTCACTGCGCCGACGCCGCTCGAATATTCCCGCGAATATGTTGGAATTACGAACCCATCTCTGCCGGGACCTCCAATTGGACGAGGAGCTGATACCCTTCGCGGGAGAACTGCTCCAGGTCCGTCCCGACGAGCACGATTGGGAAGGAGTGGCGGAGAGGCTCTTGCATAACTTCGGCCTATCGCTGCTGGTATCCGACGACATTTACCTACGCGTCGCCGGATGGGTGAACAAAACCCATTTGGGCCGACGCCTGGTTTATTATCGGGTGAAGGAAGCGCGTTCGGCATCCGCAGGTCGCGCGAATGCGCAGTCGCTGGTCCGCAAGCTCGCCGTAAAATCGGACTCCGCCTTTTATGGATGGCTGGTCAATGAACTGGAGCGGCGCTTCGATTATGCCTGTTGCGAATCGCTGGAAGATTTCCGGCGCGCGGAAAAAGCCGTCACCCCCTCGGGGCAAATCAAGGGAGCGGGCGAAAGACACGAAAAAGACGACCGCTATCGGATTGACGACCGTTCGCGCTTTGTATTGGGATGGACAAACGAAGCCAAGATCGCAGCGTTGGAAAAACAACTCGCCGATTTGGAAACACGCCTGGGGATACTGGGAGGTGAGCTGTCGGAAAAACAATCCGAACTAAGCGCCCTGAAGGAAAAGCAAAACCGTTTGCAGCGGCTGTCGGTATTCGAAAACTTCCGGGAATTAGATTGGAAGCCCCTTGCTCTGGAGCTCAGGCGGCTCGAAGAAGAGAAGCGCGCCCTGGAGGCAACATCCGATTTGTTACGCTCCCTGGAGAGCCAGCTGCGTGACGCGGAGACGGCGCAAAAGGAAACCGAGCAGGAACTCGAAGATTTGCAACGGGACCGGGAACGCACGCGTATCAAAAAGGAGCTGGCTTCGGAATCGGCTTCCGAGTGCGCCGGGCTTCTCGCAGAGGCTTCAGAAGCTACCAAAGCCTTATTCCCCCGGCTCGAATCCTTGCGAACCGAGGCTTTGGGAGAAGTGACTTTAACGGTGGAATCCTGCGACAACCGCGAAAAAGAAATGCGGGATTGGCTGCAGACGCGCATCGACAATGACGACCATAAAATAAAGCGGGTGGAAGAGAAAATCATCAAGGCCATGGCCGATTACCGCAAGGACTACCCCCTGGAAACCCGGGAAGCGGACGCGTCCGTGGATTCCGCGGGAGAATACGAGGCCATGCTCAACCGCCTGCTTTCGGACGACTTGCCGCGCTTTGAAAACCGGTTCAAGGAATTGCTGAACGAGAACACCATCCGCGAAGTGGCCAATTTCCAATCCCAACTCGGCCGGGAACAGCAAACCATCAAGGAGCGTATCGAACTCATCAATCGCTCGCTGCGCGAAATCGATTACAATCCCAATCGCTATATCCGCCTCGAAGTTTCCGCCAACGCCGACGCCGATATCCGGGATTTTCGGCACGACTTGCGCGCTTGCACCGAAGGCGCCCTGACCGGCTCGGAAGACGAAGCCTATTCGGAAGAAAAATACCTGCAGGTAAAGCGCATCATCGAACGCTTTCGCGGGCGCGAAGGCACCGCAGAGCTGGATCGCCGCTGGACCAAAAAAGTCACCGACGTGCGAAACTGGTTCGCCTTTTCGGCCTCGGAACGTTGGCGCGAAGACGACAGCGAACACGAGCATTACACCGACTCGGGCGGCAAGTCGGGCGGGCAGAAGGAAAAGCTGGCCTATACCGTGCTGGCCGCCAGCCTGGCCTATCAATTCGGGCTGGAATGGGGCGCCACACGTTCCCGCACCTTCCGATTCGTGGTAATCGACGAAGCCTTCGGACGCGGCTCGGACGAGTCGACGCGCTACGGACTCGAACTCTTCAACCGCCTGAACCTGCAACTACTTATCGTAACCCCTTTGCAAAAAATCCATGTGATAGAACCTTATGTAGCCGGCGTCGGTTTCGTGCATAATGAAGCGGGCCGATCCTCCATGCTGCGCAATCTCACCATCGAGGAATACCGCGCGGAGCGAGCCGAACGCGACCGGCGCGAAAGCTGAATCCTCGATGACCTGGACCGCCCCGACCGATATACGCGCTCGCTTACGGAAACATTGGGATAAGGGCGCCTTACTGTCGGCGCGGCTAACGGGCGAAAATCTTTTCCCCTTGCGCATCCCCTTGACCAAACCCTCGACGCGAGATTTTTCGGACCGATTCGAAGAGGTGCGGAAATGGATCAGCGCGTTGGAAGAAGGCTCCCAGACCAAGCTGGGATACGGCTATGCCATCGAATGGACGGAGGTCAGCCATCGGCAACTGGGACGTAACCGTGTTCCCGCTGCCGTAACTATCGCGGGCGAAAGCGATGCCTTGCGCCTGCTGGGGAAAAAATCGGAAGCGGAGCGCTTCACCGGATTGTGCCGGGAAACCTTGACCCGGTTTCCCCAATTGGAGGATTGGCTGTCGGCGAAACCCCACGCGGTTTTGCAACAGGCGGATGCCTGGGACGGCATTCTGACGGTTTTGGAATGGTTCAAAAACAATCCCCATTCGGGGCTTTACCTGCGCCAAGTGGATATCGCCGGAGTGGACACCAAATTCATTGAGGTGCGCAAGGGCCTTTTGTCCGAGTTGCTGGACCGGATTCTACCAGTTCCCGCCGGGGAAAAAGCCCCTGCGGGCGCGCGCCATTTTGAAGCCCGTTACGGTTTGCGGGCGAAACCCGTATCGATACGGTTCCGTTTCCTGGAGGAAACGCCTGCTTCATCAGTCCTTTCGGATATCGCCACTCCCCTGGAGCAATTCACCCGCCTGAATCCCCCCTGCCGGAATGTTTTCATAACGGAAAACGAAATCAACGGTTTGGCCTTTCCCATGGTTCCCGACAGCATGGTGATTTTCGGTCTCGGCTACGGAGTGGACTGCCTGGCGGATATTCCCTGGCTGAGGGAGAAAAGGGTCTTTTACTGGGGCGATATCGATACTCACGGTTTCGCCATTCTCAACCGCCTTCGCTCCCCCTCCCTGTTCCCCGATGCGCGCTCCTTTCTCATGGACTACGAAACCCTGTCAGCCTATAAGTCCCTATGGGTCGAGGAGGCGGCTCCCTTCAAGGGAGCCCTGCCCCGGCTGCTTCCGGAAGAGTCGGCTGTCTTTGAGGATTTGTCAGGCAATGTTTCGGGATACCATGTCCGCCTGGAGCAAGAACGCATTCCCTTCGGTCGGGTGTTGGAGCAAGTGCAGCGGGTTTTAAGGTAGACCTGTTTCTGCCGGGACAGGTTTTGTCCTACCCACTAGCTTAGGTTTGGGACATGACACCTCAATTCTGGACCCAAAAGTGGATGGACCGCTTCCATCAACAACTTCTCCGCCATAATAAGGACTCTTTCTCAGGCTCCAATTCCAGCCCCAGCTCAGGCTTCCGGCCCGATTACGGGTATCTGAAAAAATTCCTTATGACGCACCCCAAATCTCCAACGCAAATCAGCGAAGCGGAGCTGCGCGCCTTTATTCAGGCACCGGACAATCCCGGCCCTATTTCCATGCAAATAAAATCACAGTTACCCACTTTGTCGCTCTTTTATCGAGAAGTTGTCCATTCTGCGACGCATTCGGAATTACTGGAAGCAGTTGCCGGGGAATTCCAAATCCAATCCAGGAGGAAACAATGTGAAAATTGGCTGGAAAAGGCCGAATTGGAAATGAAGGCGCGAAACCTGAGCCGGGAAACGGTTAAAAATTATCTGTATGCCATAGGCCGGTATCTGGCGGCGCAACGCGGTAACCCCTCTGTAGCCACTAGCAGTATGGTGAAAAAGTATGCTTTGCATTTGCTGAATGAGAAGAACCTTGCAGCCTCAACGGTAAATCTGCATTTGGCGGCCCTGAGCTTTTTCTTCACCCATGTGGCGCGTAATGCCATGCTGTTGCAAGGGGTAAAGCGCTTGAAGGAGCCCAAAAATCTTCCGAAGGTCTATTCGTCCGGGGAAGTGAAACGGTTGCTGGCGGCTGCGGAGAATATCAAGCACCGTTTGCTGCTGTCGCTGGCCTACGGATGGGGATTACGCGTGCAGGAAATAGTGCAGTTGAAGCTAACGGATATCGATTGGGAGAGGAAGCTGATAAGGGTTCGGGGGAAAGGTTCGAAAGACAGGCAGGTGATGCTGGGCGAGAATGTGGCCATGCTTTTGCAGGAATATGCGGAGAAACGCCCGGGACTGCGGTTTGTTTTTGAGGGCCAATCCGAAGGCAAGCCCTATTCTACGCGCTCGGCGGAAAAGGTGTTTCACCAGGCAAGGGTTAAGGCGGGGTTGAGGCATTTGGGCGGGTTGCATGTTCTGAGGCACAGCTTCGCGACTCATTTGCTGGAACAGGGGGTGGATTTACGGTATATCCAGTCGCTTTTGGGACATTCCAGCAGCAAAACTACGGAGATTTACACCCATGTTTAGTCAACCCAAATCGCTAAAATCGAAAATCCACTGGATAGGCTGTTAAAGTAGCATAGCCGGAACCTTGGGGTGGATAATGTTACTTTTGGTACGTAGTCGGAACTGGGTGGGGGTGCCGACTAGAGGGAGTTGGGTGACATTTTGCCGTTTAAAGTGTTGCCCTCCGATCTTTCTAGTCGGAGGGCAAATAAGGGATTATAATTTGGGGCAGGAACAAAAGAAAGCAACAAAGGAAAAGGACTTGTATGCGGAATATTTGCCTACTCTTCGCCTCGGCCTTTTTGATTCTTGGGTGTAACACAACCGATTCTCAATCAAGTAATTCCAAAACTATTGCGGTAGGCATTTACGAAGGTACTTGGGTTTTCAATGGCGTAAATTTACGGACGCAGCAGATATTTTCAGGAACAAATGAATATTCCTTTGCGGCGTATATCAATTGCCAAGTTTTATTGAGAATTGGTTCATGGACATATGCAGATGGCAGCCTTTCAATTCAGAGTGAAGGCACCCAAGGTAGAGATGAATGTAGCGCACCAATGACTCAAGTTGTTGGGCCATTAACTTATAAATTTATCATTCGAAACTTGAATCCAAAATCGTTCGAAATGTTTTGGCCTCCGTCCGATCAAAGCGCGGCACAATGGGTTTTGTATAAGCAAATCTAAAATTGTATAGGGTACCGGATATGGCAAACACCTCGTCAAAATTAAACTTGAAGCAAGAGAATAATTTAGATGTATTTTTAGGTAAAATAGGCAAGGATATATTTATTCGATTCTTTAAAATATTTGAAGACCCAAACATTTCAAATCAAGATGTCATCGCTCAGTTACCAAGTAACTTTACGAAAAAATCTCGCTCATCGCGGACTTCAAAGTCTCGTAGAATATTTCGTGAGGGGCTGGAAATGGAAGCGCTATACATAATTTCCAAATCCTCTCGCGTAGATCCAGAATCCGTAAAAGAAGCTGAATTAATGTTAATAGCCCTTCGTGACCGAAAGAAGGAGAAATAATAAGACTGCCCCAAATAAAGAGTTTACGGCAAAACGATCACCCAACAAGGGCCAGCCTAGAACCGCGGGCATGCTTCGCATTGCGGCTCCCAAATGGCTTGGAGCGGGTGCGCGGCCGTTCGCACTCACCTTCGGGCTGGCGCAAAAGCAAATCGCTCCCTATCGGTCGCAATTTGTTTGCTGGCTCTCAGGTGGTGAC
>CAYNXV010000061.1:0-17581 GCA_964401245.1 uncultured Bifidobacteriales bacterium
GCAATTTTTCAAAATGAAAAGAGAGTCGGGCTTCAAAATCCGCATTGCCATACACCGGTCGGGATTTTCAGGTTTGAGTAAGTTGTCGTGGAAAAGGTGAGAAGAGTTTTCGGATTTCATAAAAGTTAATTTGCCGATATCGGGATTTGAATGGGGATCTTTCTCAAAGGCGCACCATGAAAAGATTTTCATAAGTGTCCTGGTCGTGTCCAGAACAATGACCCGGTTTGAGCAAAAACAGTCGTCTTCAATGTAAAAGCTATCGCCTTCCTGTTGAAGCTCTCTAAATAGAACTGGAGCACCGTTCGGGACCAAAGATCCGTTATTATGGTTCTGAAGCAATTGAAAAAGACTTGGAATGGATTGTGACTCGATATCTGCGATCCTCCAGGCATTGCTGACACTAGAAAGTGTAAACCTTACTTTCACTTCCGCTCCAAAATTCAGAAATTGAACTTGGGAAACAATTTTATTTGGGCCCTTATATTCGGATTTGATCTGAACATCCGTGATTTGGTAATCCTGGCAATCACAGATTGGGTCGTAATCTAAGATTCCAACACCGCCTTCCGCCTGATTCTCGGAATGGCGGATTAATTCGAGGAGTTCCGGAGTGAATATATTGTTCGCTTCCGCTCCCAAAAAATCGTTTCCCGATTGGAGTTGATATCCATCGTAAAGCTTATGCAGGAATTTGTCCGCGCTTGTCACATCTTGTCCACAAGCGTTCAGGAGTGGGAAAAAAGCAATAAAAAGAGCAAGTGTAGAGAATTTACCGATGGGCATAAAAGAAAATGTCTTCATATTCAGTATAGCTGTTTTACTCGTATCTAAATATTTCATAATTGACGCGATCTTTGCGATATTGATGACCTGGATAGATATCCTGTTGAGTTGATTGGAAGAAATCCGAGACCCATATGCGCCCATTGTACATTTGAATGTGTCCATGGGGGCTCGTGGATGGCGCTTGAAATACAACCACATCACCTTTTCTTGGGGTATAATCCTGGCTACTAACCATTGCGAATCCCATATGAATTAATCTCGGTCCGTAATCTTTTGCACTTAATGGATAAGGCGGTGAGATTACGCCTCCACCTGCTTGGAGGGCTTCCCGAACATAACGTGCACAGCGGCCCTGGCTTTTTTCCTTTGCATGTGAATCGAGGTGGGCGACTGCTTTATGGATATCAAATGAATTGGGAGTAACTTTATTTAGGGAAAGGATATTTTTCTTAACCTTCCTGGAATCATAGGCCTCTACGTCCTTCTTGTTTTGGGGGCCGGTTTTGGCGGATGACCCAGGTAACGCCGGTTCCTGCCCCTTGTCGTAGAAATGGATTTCGACCCTGCGCATGTTCCTGGACGTAAACAGTTTCTTGTCCTCCTGGGATAGGGGAAAACTTTCTCCACAGCCATACCACCCCTTGCCGCCATTTCCGTACTGTAACGTAGGCATTGGTTTCTTTCCGTGATCCTGTTTCCACAGTTTATTCAAGGTATCGGATTGCACCCGGAAAATAGCCTTCCAAATCGCTGATCCCATTTTTCCGTTCTCGGCAACGGTGCTTTTGAATTTTTGATTATAAGCGCGCACAAAAGATTTAAGCGCCGAATCGGTTTTAGGTCCGTGGTTGCCGTCAACTTTTCCGGGTGAAGCATCAATACCCAGGTCGCCGGCCAAGGACCCGATCATCAATTGATAATCCTCCACCCTGCCGAATTTCAGCGCGCCATTCACCCAGTCATCAGGTTCGCCCTCCAACAATGCCTTTATGGCCTTGGCCCGCCACTCGGATATTTCCGTATTCAGCGCATGTTCCCCCGAGGGGTCGCTATGGCCGAAGGCAATCATCAATTTGCCGGGATGCTTTGCGGCATATTCCAATGTTCCCATCAATATTCCAGCCAGCAAGCCATTTTCTTCCCAAAGCGGTACCGTACTGTTGCGATGGAAGAGATTAGAAGGGACTTCCAGACAATCAACACATTTGCGCGGCTTGAAGGGAATGACGTGGGATTGGATTTTCAGATTATATGGGGCCGATTTGGCGATGAAATAGAATCCATCATCTTCCCCGAGCGATTGCTCCTTGATGGTTTCGGGAACAATCCATTTGGCCACGGCCGTATTGTCGGAAGAATTTTCACCTACCCGGCCCACGACGGTAGTAAGTCTTTCCTGTTTTCCCTTTTGGTAAATGGAGAAGTTCACCGAATCGCCGGGCATCAAACCGGTCTGGGTAATCTTAAGGTAGAGCGCTTCCTTTTCCAGGGCCTCTTTGGCCTCCTCGACCGCATTTTCACTTTCTTCATCCCTGTATTCCCAGGTGGGGCTGGATAGACTTCGTCGTATTTCAGCGATGGCCTCCGTCTCGGGCTTCCCTAGGGTCGCCTCCTTCTCAGCCGCACGATGAAGACTTTCCGTGAGTCGCCGGTCGTATTCTTTTACCTGCCGCATCGCTGCCGCTGATTTGTTCAAATCCAACAGAGCCAAATGCCAATTGTGTAGGAAATAGTGAACGCGTTGTTGGGTATTGAAATTGTATCCTCTGATTTGGGACCAAACGGGGGACATATGCAAAGCGAAGGCGGCTTGCTTATCGGCATCGGAATTTCCGATCCGAGAAAGAGAGAGGTTCCAATCATTTTTATCAACCCGAATAGGGCAAAAAAGGGGAATAGAGTGGTTTTTGACCAGCCAGGGCATGGTACGGCCCCAGCGGATCGCCAGGCGGCAGGGTTTATCCGTGCAGGAGGGGCAGACTTTTTCGTCTATATATGTGGCCATCTTTTTCCGGTCCGGGCTTTGTTTGGTAAAAACCTAGATTTTATTGCGTCCGGATCCGTGACCGCCATCAACCCGCCGGCAGCCCGGTTTTCTCTTCGCTCCATTCCCATAATCTTCGCGCCAAGGCCTCGTTATAGCTCTCCGGATTGGATGCGACGGCCTTTTGCTTCCGGAAATATTTTCCCGAAACACCTTCCACATCGGGAGAAGAAGCCAGATAAATACTGGTGCGGGCCCCTTTTTCGGGAGAGATTGCGGCCAAAAAAACCGGCGCGGAGAGAATCCGGTACCAAAGCGCGTTGTTCTTGCTGAACCCCGAAGCCACGAAGCCCGGGTGCAGGGCGTTGGCGGTGATCGAGCCTCCCTTGAGCTTGAGCCTACGGTCCAGTTCATAAGTGAAAAGCACATTCGCCAGTTTGGATTGGCAATAGGCGCTCCAGCCGAAATACTGTCGGGTCTTTTCCAAATCGTCCAAATCGATATGCCCGCGCCGATGCGCCTCCGAAGCCACGTTGATGATGCGGGCCGAGGGGGCCTTTCCCAGGGATTCCATCAATAGGGAGGTGAGGAGAAAATAGGCCAGGTGATTGAGGGCCAGGGTCATCTCGATGCCCTCGCTCGTTTCCTGCCGGTCGATGAAAAGGGCGCCGGCATTGTTGATGAGAATGTCGAGGCGGGGATGCCGGGATTTGAATTCCTCGGCCAGCCGTCTTACCTGCGCCTGCTGGGAAAGATCCCCTAGGAGAAATTCCACGCGGGAATTGCCGGTTTGGGAGCGGATGGACTTCAAGGCGTCCTCCGCCTTGTGGGGATTGCGGGCCACACCCACCACTGTGGCTCCCATGCGCGCCAATTCCAGGGCGGTGACGTATCCAATGCCGGTGGTGGCGCCGGTGACGAGGACGATTTTATCTTGCATGGGTTCAATAAAAGAATATCGCGACCCGGCCAACAACCCTTTCCGATTGGGTGATGCAGGCCTAGTCCGGGGCCCCCAACTCTTGCCATGTTGGGGGCATTTTGGTACCTTCTGACCATACCAAATGGGCCTGAAAGGCCCGAAAAAAGCGAAAAAAGGCGATTTGCCTTCGGTGAACCCCATCAGTTAAAACATACTGGGAATTGCCACATGGCAAGCGACCAAGTATTGGAACCTGGAGCCATGCTGACAGAATTTCTTCCCCTCCTCCTTTTCGGCCTATTGGCTTTGACGGTGGGTATCATCGCCATCGCTTTTTCAAGTTGGATGGGACCTAAAAAAATGGTGAGCGACCATAAATTCGAGCCGTACGAATGCGGCATGGATCAAATGGACGCGCCGCACAAGCCCTTCGCGCTCAAGTTCTACACCTTCGCATTGCTTTTCATCCTCTTCGATATCGAAACCATTTTCCTCATTCCCTGGGCCTTTGGATACCGCAATTTTATCGGTACCGGGGCGTTGGTGTCGATGCTGGTTTTTCTGGGCGTACTCGGCTTCGGTCTTTTTTACATCATCAAGACAAAGGCTCTCGAATGGGAATGATGCCCGGTACCAACGATTTTACCGTCACCCGGCTCGAAGACCTCGTCAACTGGGCGCGTTCCAAAAGCCTGTGGCCCATGCCCTTCGGAACCGCTTGTTGCGGAATCGAGATGATGGCCACCTTCATGTCCAAATACGACGCGGCCCGCTTCGGATCCGAAGTAATGAAGTTCACTCCGCGTCAAAGCGACCTGCTCATCGTTTCCGGGCGCATCTCTTTAAAGATGATGCCGGTGCTCACCCGCATCTGGGAGCAGATGCCCGAACCCAAATGGTGTATTTCCATGGGCGCCTGCGCATCAAGCGGCGGGGTGTTCGATACCTATACCCTTATCCAGGGCGTGGACCAGTTCATTCCGGTGGACGCCTATATGCCGGGATGCCCTCCCCGTCCCGAAGCGCTTATCGACGCTTTGATGATGATTCAGAAAAAAGCCGCCCGGGGCGAAGCCCGTTCGCAGGATTTCGAGGAGCAGCCGTCCCCATCCGAAAACCGCGCAGGCTAGGCTGAAAGGCGAAAAACGATTCATGATACTTTACGATGCCTCCCAGCATATCAGGCTTATCACCCGGGTGACCGAGTTCGCGGGCGATAGGGTTCTGTCGAAGGAGGAGAAGTCGCACTTCCATCAATTCGCGGTGAAAGGCGAGGACGCATACTCCCTGCTTGAGTTCCTGAAGAGCGATCCCGATCTGGCCTTCCAATACTTCATTGATCTCTCCGCGGTGGACTATCTCGAATATGCCGTGGCCCAACCCGAACGATTCGCCGTCGTATATACCCTGCTCTCTCCGAAGTTGGGCATCAAAACCCAGGTGAAGGCCTTCGTATCCGACGCTCTTCCGCGCATCGCCTCCATCACCGGCCTGTTCGCGGGCGCGAATTGGACCGAGCGCGAAGTGTGGGATTTGTACGGCATCGAGTTCACCGGACATCCCGACCTCAAGCGCATTCTGATGCCGGACGATTACGAAGGACATCCGCTGCGCAAGGACTATCCCTTGCGGGGGCGCGGAGAACGATCCGCTTTCCCCGTTTACCGCTCCCGGCCCCAGGAAGGCTGAACATGTACGCCTACGATCAGGAAATCGTCGAAAAATCCGAAAACACCGTTCAGATGAACGTGGGTCCGTCGCATCCCGCCATGCATGGAACCTTGCGGGTGAAGTTGGAGGTTCGGGGCGAGCGGATTATCAATGCCGAGCAGGAAATCGGATTTCTCCATACGGGATTCGAAAAGCTGGGAGAATACCGCTCCTACAATCAGTTCATCACCCTGACGGACAGGCTGAACTATTTCTCCCCTCTCAACAACAATATCGGCTTCGCCATCGCCGTGGAGGAATTGCTGGGAATCGAAGTGCCCCGCCGCGGGCAGGTCATTCGCACTTTGCTGTGCGAACTCTCGCGCCTGGCGGACCACAGTCTTTCGGTGGGCGCGCTGGCCATGGATTTGGGAGCTTTCAGTTCCATCCTGTGGACATTCGTCGACCGGGAAAAGCTTTACGATGTTTTCGAAGCGGTAACCGGCACCCGGCTCACCACCAGCTATGCCCGCGTGGGCGGCGTGGCGTTCGATTTGCCCGCCGATTTCGAGAAGCGCGTCACCAAAATCATCGATGAGATGGAAAAGACCGTCGGCAAGCTGCGCGACAGCTTCTACGAAAACCGCATCTTCCTGGATCGCACGCAGGGGGTAGGGGTGATTACCAAGGAGGACGCTCTCAGCTTCGGCATCACCGGCCCTTTGGCCCGCGCTTCCGGAGTGGAATACGACTTGCGGAAATACCGGCCCTATCTTATCTATCCCGAACTCGAATTCGATGTTCCCATCTATACCGGCGGCGACACCTTGGATCGTTATAAAATCCGTCTGGACGAAATGGACCAGAGCATTCGGCTGGTGCGCCAAGCGTTGAAGCTGCTCGAACCGGGCCCCATCAACCTGGAAGATCAGAAGCGCATCCTCCCCGACAAGGCTTCCGCCTATCGGGACATGGAATCCCTCATCCATCATTTCAAGGTCATCATGCCGGGAGAAGATCACGGCATTCATGCCCCGGTGACGGATATGTATTCGGCCACCGAGGCACCCAACGGCGAACTGGGCTTTTATATTGTTTCCGACGGCGGCTCGAATCCCTACCGGATCCGCATCCGTCCGCCTTCCTTCATCAATTACCCGGTATTCAGCAAGCTGCTCAAAGGCGCGATGCTGGCTGACTTGGTGGCCATTCTGGGCTCCATGAACATCATCGCCGGAGAACTGGACAGATGAAAACGCTTTCGCCCGCACGGCATGAAAAGGCCGAAGCCTACTTGGCGGAATATCCCACCAAGCGCTCGGCCCTGCTCATGATTTTACGCTTGATAGAAGATGAGTTCGGTTCCATCGACGACGAAGGCATGGCCATAGCGGCGGACTTATGTGAAGTCACGACGGCCCATGTCCAGGGCATGGTCACCTTCTATACGCATTACAAGCGCCCTTATCACGGCAAGCATCGCTTCATGGTATGCGCCACCTTGATGTGCGCCCTGGACGGTAATACCGACGCGGCGCTGTCGGCCGTCAAATCAAAGTTGGGAATAGGCGCCGGGGAAAAAACGGCCGACGGGCTTTTCTCCTGCGAAAAGGTGGAGTGCTTGGCCGATTGCGACCGGCCTCCGGTGGTGCAAAAGGACAACGAGCATTTCTGTTCGATGAGGGGTGAGAAACTGACGGGCTATATCGACGGGCTGTTGCAAAGCGAAGGTAAATCCGAGGCGGATTATCGGGACAAGGCTCCCGTGCGCATGGATACCCGCGTGCAAACCCTGCCCGTGCATTTCAATTTCGACGGAGAGAACCAGCGCGGAGCGCGGCGATTGGACGACAAGGATTCGTATATGCCGCCCCGTTCGCCCTCCGAAAAACTGCTCGGGAAATAGGCTCGAGCCATTCAGAGCAATCCAGAGTCAAGAGCATAATCAAAAGAGCCCATGCATGTCAGACGCTAAGAACACATCGAACGAGACTCCGGCCCAGGTGGCTCCGTCGGCAGCGGTGCCGTTTACGCCCGTCATTCTTCGGCATGTCCACGAAGAAGGCGCGCATACCTTGGCTCACTATAAGGCGCGCGGCGGCTACGAGACGGCTAAAAGCAGAATGGGAACCGACCCTCAGGCCATAGTCCAGACGGTGTTGGACTCGGGTTTGCGCGGGCGCGGAGGCGCAGGTTTTCCTACCGGAAAGAAATGGAGTTTCCTGGCCAAGGGAACCGGTAAGCCGATATATCTGGCCGTGAACGGCGACGAATCGGAACCGGGCACCTTCAAGGACAGGCACATTCTTGAAAAGGATCCGCATCAGCTTCTCGAAGGGGTGATACTCACTTCCTATGCCATAGGCTGTCACCAGGCTTTCATTTATTTGCGCGGCGAATTCATCCTCGGATACGAGCGCCTGCAAAAGGCGGTGGAAGACGCCATGGCCGAAGGTTTTATCGGGAAGAAGATTTTCGGGAGCGACTTCGACCTCACCGTGACGGTGGTGCGTGGAGCCGGAGCCTATATTTGCGGCGAGGAGACAGGCATGCTGTCATCCATCGAAGGCGGCCGCGGCTATCCCAAAATCAAGCCGCCGTTTCCTGCCGTTTCCGGAGCCTTCGGATGCCCAACCATCGTGAACAATGTGGAAACCATCGCCGCCGTCACGCATATCGTGAAAAACGGCGCGGACTGGCATAAGCAATGGGGCACGCAGATGAGCCCCGGGTTCAAGATCTTTTGCCTGTCGGGTCATGTGAACAAACCCGGCGTCTACGAAGTGCCGCTGGGAATTCCCCTGACGGAAATGATCGACAAATACGGCGGCGGCATGCGCGGCGGGGCCAAATTGAAAGCCGTGATTCCCGGGGGCTTGAGCGCGCCGGTTCTTACCGCGGGCCAGGTTTCCGACGTGACGCTCGACTACGAAAGCCTGGCCAAGGCCGGTACCATGCTGGGATCGGGCGGCATCACCGTTCTCGACGAAAACGTGGACATGATTTCGGCCATTTACAACACCATGCGCTTTTACCACCATGAGTCGTGCGGGCAATGCACGCCCTGCCGCGAAGGCACGGGATGGCTGGAGAAGCTGTCGCATCGTTTCCATCACAACGAAGGCCGCGAAGGCGAAGTCGACCTGTTGGGCGACGTTGCCAAAAACATGCGCGGCCGCACCATTTGCGTGCTCGCTGACGCGGCGGCCATGCCCATGCAGAGTTATTTGCAGAATTTCCGCGCCGATTTCGAAGCCCGGGTCAAAGCCGCCGCCTGGAAAGAGAAAAAACGCGGTTATAAGGATGAAATCACGCCGAAAGCCAAAGCCAGCGTCAAGGCGCGGACGGAACAGTCATGAGCGAAATCAAAACGGTTAATATCAAGGTGGACGACAAGCCGATGACGGTGCCGGCCGACTGGACGGTGATCCGGGCCTGTCAAAATAACGGCGTGGACGTTCCCCATTATTGCTACCATCCCGATCTCAGCATCGCCGGCAATTGCCGCATCTGCATGGTTTCGGTGAAGGGAATGCCGCGTCCGGTGGTGGCCTGCGCCCAGCCGGTAAGCGAAGGCATGGAGGTTATTACCACGGGCAAGGAAGTGGAGGAAGCCCGCAAGTCGGTGATGGAATTCCTCCTGATCAACCATCCCCTCGACTGTCCCGAATGCGATCAGGCCGGTGAGTGTCGCCTGCAGAATTACAGTTATGAATATGGACGCGACCATGGCCGTTTTCATGAGGAGAAGGTGGTCAAATCCAAGGCCACCATGGGTCCCAACGTCAAGTATTGGGGCTCGCGATGCATCGTATGCACGCGCTGCGTGCGCTTTTCCGACGAAGTCAGCGGAACCGGCGAATTGGGCGTCATCTACCGCGGAGACAAAAGCGAAATCGCGCTTTTCCCCGGCAAGGAACTCGACAATCCCCTGTCCATGAATAATGCCGACATCTGCCCCGTAGGTGCGCTGGTGTCATCCGATTTCCTGTATCAAACCCGCGTATGGAATCTCCAATCTAAGGACTCTCTCTGTCCGGACTGTTCGGTGGGTTGCAATACCCGCGTCGATTCCGACAAAAAGGGTTTTATCAAGCGTATTGTCCCCCGCCGTAACGACAAGGTGAACAAGGAATGGATGTGCGACTACGGAAGGCTTTCCTTTCCCTATGTCTATGAGAACCGGCTGGGAAGGCCTCTCGTGGAAGGCAAGGAAACGGGCTGGAAGGAAGCCCGCAAGGCGGCGCTGGATTTGCTGGGGGCTTCACCCAATGTGGCCGCGCTGGTTAGCGCCTGGAACACCAACGAAACCCTGGCGGCACTCAAGGCCCTGCTGACCAGCCATTTTCCCGAAGCCCGCATTCATGGCTATGCTAATCCGGGACGGGCCGACGAAGTATTTCCGGGATTCACCATTAGCGGCGACAAGAATCCCAACCGTGCGGGCCTCAAGCAGGTATTGGGCGTCGACGACGCCGAAGCTTCGCTGGCGCAATTGGCGGAGGAAAAGGGCACCCTCGGCACCTTGCTGTTGGTGCATAACATTCCCGATTACGGCATAACCGAAACTTTGAAGGCGGTTCTGGATCGCACCGAAAACGTGATTCTGCTGGATTTCGCGAACTCCGAATTGGCGCGCTATGGAAACGCCGCGGTGGTTTTCCCGACCCTTACGCATTATGAAAAGAGCGGAACCTATATCAACGGTAAAGGCTTGTCGCAGTCTTTCCGGCCGGTGGTGGAGCCATTGGGCTATGGCCGCAGCGAAACCGAAATCGTGCAGGAGATGAGCCGTGAGATGGAGCGGAGAGTGAAGGCATGAGCGAACTCCTCCTCAATCCCTGGGTGCTCCTCGGCTTGAAAATCGCCGTCGGGCTCGGTTTGGTGATGACCATGGTTCCCGTGCTTATCTGGATGGAGCGCAAAGTGAGCGCACGCTTCCAATTACGGCTGGGCCCCAACCGCATCGGGCCTTTCGGATTGTTTCAGAATATCGCCGACGCGGTAAAGCTCATCTGGAAAGAGGATTTTTTTCCCCGCAATACCGATCGCATCCTGTTTCTGGCCGCACCCATCATGACCTTCATGCCGGGAATGCTGATCTTCGCCCTCATTCCCGTGGGCTTCACGGGAAATCCGGCGCTAGGCTTCGGTGGGGTGCTCGCCATCAGCGACATTGGTTTGGGCGTGCTCGTCGCCTTGGCTATTTCTTCGGTTTCCTCCTACGGGCTGGCCTTTGCGGGTTGGTCGTCGAACAACCAATATTCGCTGCTGGGAGGCATACGCTCTTCCGCCCAACTCATCAGCTATGAAATCGTATTGGGGCTTTCCATCATCGCCTTTTTGATGATGACCGGAAGCATCAATTTTATTGAAATCGTATTCCAGCAGCAGGCGACTTGGTGGAACATCGCCCGTCAGCCTCTCACCTTCTTCCTGTTTCTGGTGGCGGCCTTCGCGGAATTGAACCGTGCTCCTTTCGATTTGCCGGAAGCCGAGCAGGAACTGGTGGGTGGATATCATATCGAATATACCGGCCTACGATACGCCTGGTTCATGTTCGGCGAATATGCGGCGCTTTTCACCATGTGCTCCATCATCACCACTTTGTTCCTGGGCGGATGGAGCCTGCCTTTTGTCGACACCTGGTTGATGGCGACTCCGTGGTGGTTCATGGGGTTGGCCAGCTTCGGCATCTTCATGACCAAGGTGTTCGCCCTCGTGTTTTTCTTCATGTGGGTACGTTGGACCATGCCTCGGTTTAGGTGGGATCAATTGATGAATCTGGGTTGGACGACTTTGATCCCGCTTGCCTTGGCCAATATCCTTTTGATGGCCGTACTCATGGAGTTCGGAGGTTTCTATGTCGACTAAGAACATGCCTTGGTGGATGCGCATCTATTTGCCGGCCTTTTTCAAAGGCCTGTATGTTTCCATCCTCCAATTCGCCAAAAAGCCGGTCACCTACCAATATCCCGAAGTGAAGCCTCCCGTCAACGAACGCTTCCGCGGAGAGCATAGGTTGACCAAGGACGACCAGGGGCACATGAAATGTGTAGCCTGCTACATGTGCGCCACCGCCTGTCCCGCCCATTGCATTCATATTGAAGCCGAGGCCGCTCCGCCCGAGTGGGACGGCCGCGACAAGATTCCCCGCACCTTCGAAATCGATATGCTGAAATGCATCTATTGCGGTTATTGCGTCGAGGCCTGCCCCAAGGAAGCCATCGAAATGACCAACAAGATTCCCCAGGTTTACGATAAGCGCCAGGATTTCATCTACGGAATCGAAAAGCTCCTGAACAACTGAATCCCACGCGATGGACCGGGTTCAAGCTCCATGACTTTCCTGAAGCAAATCGGGCTGTTGCTTTTTATCGGATATTTCACTTTAAGGGGTATGCGGCCGGGAGAAAAGAGCAGAAGGGGCTTTAGCCTTCAGGGCCTGTCGAGTAGGTCGCGCATCTTCTGGATCAAGTGCATGACATGGAAGGGCTTTTGCAGATAGCAGGCCGTAGCGCCTTCGATTCCCATCAGGAAATCATCCGCTAAATATCCGGTCATGAACATGACTCTCAGGTCAGGCCGAGCCTCTACCAGCTTTTCGGCCAATTCCTTTCCCCCCACATGAGGCATTTCCATATCGGTCAATAGGGCGTGGATGGTGGCGGAATGACTCCCGGCGATTTCCAGGGCTTCTTCTCCGTCCCGGCATTCCAGTACCGTGTAGCCTTTGGCGGAGAGGATTTCCCGGACCAGGTGGCGCAATTCCTCTTCGTCTTCCACCAGCAGGATGGTTTCGGAGCCTCGGGGTGAAGAAAGCGGGGAAAAGGGGGAATGGTCGGGAAAATTTTTTCCCCGCGAAAGAGAGCCCGGAGAGAAGATGCCTGACGACATGGATACCACCTCTGCGCTATCAGGAACGGTCGGAAGATACGACCCATCAAAAGGTAGTACGATTGTCAGCCAAGTGTCATCCCCGGACCTCGATTGCAGGTAGCCCGTATTATCGCATCCAAGAGCTGCGTCGGCCTTTATTTTCAGGGTATTTCTTGCTAACATTTCGGAAAAACTTCGGCAAATAGGGTAGTATTTAGTGCAGAATTCGAGCCTGGTCCATGTCATTTTTGCGCTGTCTTCCCTGCTGTTGCTGCTGGCATCGGTGGGCGTGGTCCTGGTCAAGAATCCGGTGCGGGCGACATTGCTTCTCATCGCCTCCTTCATCCCCACGGCTCTGATTTACATCCTTCTGCACGCGCCTTTCGTCGGGGTATTGCAAATTCTGGTTTATGCCGGCGCCATCATGATGCTTTTCACCTTCGTGATCATGATGATCAATCCCGCGCCTCTGGCCGGGGAACAGGTGGACGGCGCTTCCCCGCCTTCGCGCCTTAATACCCTGTTCGCCTTGCTTATCCTGGCTTTGGCGGGCGTCGTCTTCATTCCCGGCGTTTATCAAGCGGCGTCTTCGGGCACGGAACGGCTTCCGGAGCGGGAGGATTTCGGCAGCCTGGCCTCCATATCGGAGTTGCTCTTTCGAAACCCAGCGGAAAATCCCCTTACCGTTTCCTTCGAGCTCATGTCTTTTCTCATCCTGGTGGGCATTATCGCGGCGTTGAACTTCTCCCGTAGAAAAAGTCAAAGCCCTCCGCCTTCCCATACCGAGGCGGACTCCTGATGGCGCTTTTCAATCTGCAAAACGTGCTCCTCATCTCACTGCTGCTGGTGCTTATCGGCTCCTACGGCATTTTCCGGAGACAAAGCCTCATACTCGTCCTTTTGTCGGTAGAGGTGGCTTTGAACGGCGTCAACCTGAGCCTTATCGGGTTCAATTATTTTCGTTGGAGCGATACCGAAGTCAGCCACTACCTCTACATGCTCTCCATCGGAGTGGCTGCGGTGGAAGCGGCTATCGGATTGTCGATGATCATTGTGCTGTTCCGTAATTACAATGACGTTTCGCGGAACCGGGTGGCCAATTTGCGGGAGACGCCGTGAACAACGCCTGGGCCTTGCTCTTGCTTCCTCTGCTTCCGGGACTGTCGGCCGGCCTAATCTCCCTGGCGGGAAGACGCATGGGCTATGCAGGCTATTCGGGTTTCGCCACCGCAGCCGCGGGCGCGGCTTTTCTGTGCGCGCTTTATCTGGGGTCGATATCGGGCTGGGGAACGATACCTCAGGCATGGTCCCATGGCGCCTGGCTTTCCACGCCCGCTTTCGAAGCGGGGCTTTCACTGCGGCTGGATCCTCTCGCTTTATGGATGTCGCTGCTGGTGAGCGGATTCGGATTCCTCATCACTTGGTATTCGGTCGGATATATGCGCCATGACGAGGAACAGGGAAGGTTTTTCGCGAGCCTGAATCTTTTCGTGGCCTCCATGCTGCTGCTGGTTTTGGCCGACAATCTGGTGCTCATCTTTTTGGGATGGGAAGGCGTGGGGCTGTGTTCCTATCTCCTAATCGGCCACTATTGGAAGCAGCCCGGGGTGCCGTTGGCGGCCTTCCGCGCCTTTTTCGTGAATCGCGTGGGAGACATTCTGTTCCTCCTGGGCGTCTTCATGCTGTATTCGGTTTTCGGCAGCGTTTCCTTTTCGGATTTGGACATCGTTGGTCAGGCAATTCTGGCGGACGATCCCGAGGCGGCGCGCCGGGCCATGTGGGGCGCCTTTCTGCTTCTGGGAGGAGCCTTCGCCAAATCCGCCCAGGCTCCCCTGCATGTATGGCTGGCCGACGCCATGGCCGGACCCACTCCCGTCAGCGCTCTCATCCACGCCGCCACCATGGTGACGGCCGGCATCTACCTGGTCGCCCGTCTCGACTGGCTTTTCGTTGTCGCTCCGGAGGCCCGGTTCCTCATGGCCGGCTGCGCGCTCATCACCCTGGTTCTGGGCGCATTGATGGCGTTGACCCAAACCGATATCAAGAAAGTATTGGCCTATTCCACCCTTTCCAATCTGTCTCTTATGTTTTTGGCCTTGGCCGTGTCGGCGGTGGGACCGGCCTTTCTCCATCTCTTCGCGCATGCTTTTTTCAAGGCCCTGCTGTTCTTGGCGGCGGGAAGCGTCATCATCGCCGCGCATCACGAGCAGGACATACGCAAGTTACGGGGCGTGCTGCGCAAGCTCCCCGTAACCAACGCGGCTTTCTGGGTGGGCTGTATCGGAGGTGCGGGCGTGTTGCCGTTCCTGTCCTCGGCTTTTTTCAGCAAGGAACTGATTCTCGAATCCTTGCAGGCCAGCGGTATCAGCGCCTTCGGCATGAGCCTCAGCCCCAACCTGCTCTATGGCACGGTACTGGTCATGGAATGGGTTACCGTGCTTTATCTCTTTCGCCTGCTGGGGTATCTCCGAGCCGAAGCCGACCCGGCTAACGCGGACCATTCCCACGGAGGGGCGGAGGACATTCGCGAAACCGGCCTCAGCATGCGCCTGGTGCTGGTGATACTCAGCGTAGCGGCGCCCTTGTTCGGAATCATCAGCGCCACTCCGTCCTTCGGGGGAGGCGGAGCCTTCTACCGCGCTTTCAGCAGGCAAACGGTTCCGGCCGGACCCGATTTCGGCCATGTCGCGCCTTTCCTGTTCATTGCCATTCTGCTGGCGGTGGGATGCTACCTGGCATTCTCGAAATCCGCCTGGCGCCTTGCGGTCACTACCAAAACGAACCGGCTGCGATTCGGCGCCTACGGTCCGCTGTCCCGGAAGTTCTACTTCGACGATATCTACGAGGCCCTTCTGTTGAAACCTTTGCGCCTGTCGGGATGGCTATGCCGAATCGTCCTGGAGTTTTTCTTCGTGGGTTGGGTGGTTTTCCTGGGAGCATTGGGCATGTGGGTGTCTCGCCGGATGAAAGCGCTGCAAAGCGGCAAGGCGCACCAATACGCCATGGCGGTTCTCTTTTCGGCGGTACTCCTCTATCTGTTCGTGGAAAGGTAAGCCGTGACGGCATTGCAACCCTATTTGTTGATGATGGGCTTGTTCGCTCCCTTGGCGGCGATGGGGCTGCATGCTCTTTACCGGGGCGACCGCAAGGCTCATGCCCGCCTGGCCATGGTCTTCCATGTCGCTTATGGAGCGTTGCTCATTCTGCTTTCCGTGCTCAATATGGCATCCGGGCTTTACATGCAAAGCCGCGGAGCGGGAATTCCCTTCGGCTTCGCGGGCTTCACTTTCGAACCTTCGCTGTATTTGAATCCCGGTAACGCGCCCTTGCTGCTGCTCATGGGGATTTCGCTTCCGCTCACCTTCATCTGGCTGCGCGATCGAGAAGGTCGTTACGGCGCCTCCTATTACATCTCCGCGAACCTGTTGGTGTTCAGTCTGGTCGGCGTATTCGTTTCGCAAAGCCTCATTCTCTTCTACCTGTTCTGGGAATCGGCCTTGGTGGGGGCCTACTTCTGGATAGGCATGCACGGCCGCGCTCACGCCTATACTCCCATGCTCTATCCCGCGCTGGCTCGCTTCGCTCTCATGACGCTTCTGGGCAGCCTTCCCATGCTGCTTTCCATTGTGCTGTTATCCGCCACCGCCGGGCGCGACCCCGGTATTTTCGGCATCGAAACGGTATTGCAGGTCATGGAACCGTGGGCGAGGTGGCTGGCATTCGCAGGATTCGCGCTGGCCTTCGCCGTGAAAATGCCTTTGCTGGGACTGCACGGTTGGCTGCGCGATACGTATAACGTCGCGCCCGCCGCCTGCCGGACGCTTCTGTCCGCGCTCATGTCGAAGATGGGAGCCTACGGTTTCGTTTTCATCCTGGCTGCCGGATTTTCCGAAGAAAGCCGTGCGCTGGCACCATACTTTCAGGTGGTATGCGTGGTTGGCGCGGTTTATGGAGGACTGCTCTGTCTTTCCAGCGAGCGTTTCGCCGACATCCTGATTTATTCGTCGCTGGCCCACCTTTCCATCATCGGTCTCGGCGTATTCACCGCCGTGGGAAACGAGGAAATGTATTCCACGGGTATTACCGGCGCGGTGTTCCTCATCTTCAACCATGGGCTTATCATGACGGCCCTTTTCGCCTTCGACGCCCGCATCACGGTAACCGGCGAAAGCCCCTCCTTGTTTGCGGCCGGAGGCTTGCGCGAAGGGCAGCGCCGCCTGTCGGCTTTGCTGCTGCTTTCCATCTTCGCTTCGGCCAGTCTTCCCGGTCTCAGCAATTTCGGCGGAGAACTCATGGTTTTCCTTTCGGCTTTCTCGATTTCGCCGTGGCTTACCTTCTTTTCCGCGGCGGGCGTTCTCATCGTGGCGGCGACCCTTATTCGAGCCTACCACTCGATGTTCCTGGGAACGCGGGATGATGACTCCACCCTCAAGCAGGCGAGCGATTTCGGCATCGGGGAAACCGCGTTGGCCTTGTGCCTGGGCTTGCTCTGGTTGGTGCTCGGTCTTTACCCCATGCTTTTCGTAGGCCCGGTGCAAAAAGCCTTTCTGATTCCCGGTTTGGGAGGGATGTGAAATGAACGCCTACATCGCCACCCAACTTCCGCTGCTTTTGGGTTTCGTACTCCTCCTTTTGACGGCGTCTTTCCGCCCCTGGAAACCCGAGTCCTTGTCGCTGCCGATTTCCCTGGTAGCGCTGTTCTGGACGGGATTTCTGATCCAGACGGGATTGCAGCCGGGGCAGGTTTTTTTCGGAGGCGCCATCGTAGTCACCTCTCTCGGAAAATCCCTGTCTTTATTGTGCCTGTTCCTGACGGGTCTGGCGCTGCTTCTATCGCAACATTACCTGGATAAAGTGCGAGTGCATCCGGTGGACTGGCGCATGGTGGTACTGGCCTCGGCGCTGGGCATGGTAAACCTGTGCCTGGTAGGCGATTTGGCCACCCTTTTCATCGCCTACGAATTGGTGTCGATTCCTTCGTATGTGCTGGCGGGCTTCGCATCTCGCGATCCCCGCTCCAATGAAGCCGGCTTGAAGTATTTGCTGCTGGGGATGTTCGCCTCCATATTGTTGTTGCTGGGCATCTCCTTCCTTTACGGCGCAACCGGAGAAATCCATCTGAACGCACTGGGAGATAAGCTCGCCCTCGCCGCCGCAGGAGCCACCGTCGATGCCGAAGCCTCCATGACTTTCGCCCGGCTGGGATTGGTGTTGATTCTGGTCGGCGTCTTTTTCAAAACCGCCATCGCGCCGTTCCATAGCTGGCTTCCGGACGTCTATCAAGGCACCAACCTCGCTTCCTTGGCCTTCATATCCTCGCCCGTCAAAGTGGCGGTGTTCGGCGTGCTGGCCATGTT
>CAYNXV010000062.1:0-17287 GCA_964401245.1 uncultured Bifidobacteriales bacterium
CGGCCTCGCTGCGTTACCATTGGCTGGGCATCACCTCCGGAAACGTCACCTATGCTTTTGCGGGCGCAGGCTCCCGTAGGTATGCGATTTCGGGAGCCTACATCAATTACGGTAACATCGAGGAAATGACCGAAGAAGGCAATGCGACCGGAAATTCCATCATGCCCTCCTCCTTCAACCCCTCCTTTACCGTCGCCGGGCCCTTTTCGGAGAGAGTGCACCTGGGTGGTACCTTCAAGCTCCTCCAGGAATACCTGGGCGATTTCGAGGAGTCGCAATCGGGATTCGGATGGGGCCTGGATTTGGGTCTATTGTACCAGCCGAGCCGCAAGAACGTCGGGTTGGGAGTGAGCCTCTTGAACCTGGGTCGGAAGGAAAGGTCCCAAATTACGGGCGGAGAAAAAGGGGGATATCTTCCCGCGTCCGCCAAGGCCGGCATATTCTATTATATGGGAAACCGGGCACAAACCCGGCTCACGCTGGACGTGGAAGCGCCTTGGCATGACTATCCCCTGCTCAGCGCGGCGCTGGAGCATCAATTCAATCCGCATCTGATTGGTAGGGTGGGTACGCGCGCCAACTATCCCGAAATTCGGCATCTGCTGCTGGTGGCCGCCGATCAGAAGCCAGGTGAGTTTCGGGGTGGGAACGCCCTCAAGCTGGCGGGCGGCTTCGGGGTGCCTTTGGAGAAGGTGGTTTTGGACTATGCGGCGCAGTTATGGGCGGGAGCGAGTTGGGTGCATGCTTTGGCCGTGCGGGTGCCGTTGAATTGAGGTGGGAGAAAAGTGAGCGAGAAGAATTCTATCAGTGTAATTGACATTCTATTGATTCTGCTGAACCGGAAATGGTTCATTTTCTGGGGGATGGTGATAATTTCAGTGTCCGCGGTTGTAGGAACCTTTCTCATGAAAAAAACCTACACCTCGACGGCAGTCATTCTTCCTTCAAGCCAAAACAACAGCTCTTCTCCGATTGCATCCTTAATGGGCGACCTGCCCATGAGCGGGCTGCTAAAATCCTTCGATATTTTTGGCCAGAACGACAATTCCAAATTTCTTACGATTCTGGAAAGCCGGCGTCTCGCCGAAAAGGTGATAGACAAATTTGATCTGATCCGACGATATGAATTTCATGAAAAACGGAAATTCTATTTCGAAAACGTTCTCAAAGCCTATTATAAGAATTTCAAGGTGCAGGAAGACGGCCTGGAAAACATCAGAATTGCGGTGACCGATGAAGACCCCAAAGTCGCTGCGGAAATGGCAAATTATGTAGTGGGACAGCTCGATTCAATCAGCTATGACCTCGCCAAGGAAAGTGCGCGAGGCTCCCGGGTATTTTTTGAAGAACGTATAGCCTTAATGAGCCAGACGCTGGACTCCGTGCACACCGCATTCGCCGAGTTCCAGATGAAGCATAATTTCATTGACATGGATCAGCAGGTGAAATCCAGCATTGAAGCCCTTGCATCCGTCGAAGCGGAGCTGATGGCAACGGAAATTGAGGAGGAAGTCTTAGCAAGTCAATTTGGCGTGAATAATCAGCGGCTTGATGAAATCAAGAAAAAAAGGGTTGTGCTAAAAAACCGAATCAGCAATTATATGAACGAGGGAAGCGGATCCCTCATCCTCCCTCTCAGGAAAACTCCGGAGTTGGGAATAAAATACACCCTTCTCTACCGCGATTTGAAAATAAACCAGACTTTATATGCCTTCTTGCTGCAAATGTACGAGCAGGCGAAATTCCGAGAGGCTAATGATTCTCCGGTAGTTACGGTTCTGGAGTGGGCGAAACCGGCGGAAAAGAAAACCACGCCAAAGCGGGCTACCCTGTGCATACTGGCGTTCTTTGTCGGGTTCACTGGGCTTTCGACTTTTGTATTGGCAGAACATTGGTTCAGAAAACAGAAAGAGTCGGAAACGGAAAGTTTCAGAAAACTTTCGGAGCTTTTCGAACATTTCAAGTTCAAGAAATAACCTCTCAAGGCCTCAGGCACGCATCCCTATTAACAAAAATGCCGAAAGCAGACCTCGCAGTCATAATTGTCAGCTACAATACGAGGGTATTGATTCAAGAATGCTTGGAAAGCATCTACAAACATCTGACCGATAAGATTGTTTTTGAAATAGTTGTTATAGACAACAATTCCACGGACGGAAGCGTGGAATTTCTCAATTACTTCACCGCGAACAAATCCGAAATCTCGCTTATTTTAAGCGATCAAAACCAAGGGTTTGCAAAAGCGAATAATCTTGGTATCCGTCGGGCCGATGCAAGGTTTGTTCTCCTCCTAAATAGCGATGCCTTTCTGGTGGACGATTCAGCATTAGAAATCATTCGTTATATGGAAGCCAATTCCGATGTATTTGCCTGTGGTTGCGACCTTTTGAATCGGGATGGCAGCCGCGGCCCTGCTTATGGAAATTTTCCGCACGCCTTCACTCTTTTAAAAGAAGTTGCCACTAATCGGTTCGGAAGCCTTCGCGCGCGTACTGCTGAAGGGATAACTTTAATAAGGGAAATAGATTTTCCCTGTGGAGCCTTTTTCCTCATTAATGGCGAGTTGCTTAAGAAAATAGGAGAATTGGACGACGGCTTCTTCATGTATTATGAAGAGGCTGAATTGGCGTTAAGGGCGAAAAAAGCAGGGTACTCTATCAAACTTTATCCCAACGCGAGAGCTATGCATATTGGTGGTGCAAGTTCCGGAGGCTACTCAGTAGGGCCTTTGACGGTGGTATTTTACCAGAGTTGGCGTAGATTTCTGTGCAAGCACTTCGGCCAATGGCAGAGCCAGCTTGTCATGTTGATTCTGATGAGCCATTTCTCCGTCAGGTTTATTCGGCACCTGCTCTTTGGTCGAGGTCCTGGAGTGGCTTATTATAAGGGACACCTCCAAGCAGTTCGGAAAGCTTGGAGCAGTTTGGAATCAAGGAAAGCTCTTCTAGGAAGCCATTCATGACCGCGGCTCTCCAGCCGGAAATTCTTTTGCCGTCGTCACTGAAGAAAAATTACGCTTTCAATCTTTTATCCTCCATATTGAATCTTGCCTTTCCTCTGGTAAGTTTGACCTATTTGGCGCGAATTATAGGTCCGGAAAATCTGGGGAAATTCTACTTCGCAAGCGGGCTTGTTGGGTATTTCGTCCTTGGTGCGAGTCTTGGCATTCCAATGTATGGAACCAGGGAGCTTGCCAAAACAAGGGGTAATCGAGATGCAGCCTCGAAACTATGCTCGGAACTATTCCTGATAAATCTGATATCTTCGGCCGCAGCAGGCCTTTTGCTGATTGTAATTGTAGCCGCCATCCCCGGCTTCCACGAATATGCTGCACTTATTCTCACACTGGGAATCATGTTGATTTCCAATTTCCTGTATGTTGATTTCATTTTTTTAGGGTATGAAAACAACCGTAATTTGGCGGTCAGAACTATCATTTCAAAATCGATTGGGTTGGTCCTATTGTTCATTCTAGTGCGCGAGCCGCAGGATTATTTCAGATATGCTTTCATCGTTGTCATCGGACATGGCATCTATAATCTTACGGGAATATTAAGCAGTCCCGTTCGGCTCCGATTTTCTCAACTTAATTTGCGAAGGCATTTAAAACCACTTATGCTTATTTTCGGCCTTACCATGACTGTAAGCGCCTATGTGAGTTTGGACAGCGTCATGCTTGGTTTGCTTTCCAACCCCGAGAGCGTTGGCCTCTACAATGTGGCTATAAAAACAAGTAGGATAGCCGTGCTACTTCTGACTTCACTGGGGATTGTTCTTATACCCCGCATTTCATTTTATTTGCACCAGAATATGTTAAATGAATATGCCGTGCTAGCGAAAAAATCCGTGGCTTGGGTGTATTTTCTGGGAATGCCGATCTCCGCGTTGTTGTGGATTCTGGCTCCGGAATTGATTCGTTTGCTTTTTGGAGAACAATACGAAGCTGCGATAACAACCCTCCGATTGACGTCACCATTAATCTTACTGGTTGGTCTTACGAATTTTATAAGTGTTCAAATTCTATTCCCCAATGGAGAAGAGAGATTGGTATTGATTGCTGCTGGTACGGCGGCAGGACTGAATGTTATGTTAAACCTGCTTTTGATTCCGGAATATCACCATAATGGCGCCGCAGTGGCAACATTGCTGACTGAAGCGGTAGTACTGGGTGTACTTGTCCTTGTGGCACGGCGCAGGTACCTTACTTTCCCAGTTTTTGGAAAACAAGCGTTGAAATATGCTTGCCTCACGGTGTTGATGATGGGCCTGATCCTTGGGGTGAAACCTATGATGGCAAAAGCCGAATATGATTTGTACTTGGCGGCGGGTGTGGGGATCCTTGGTTATATAGCGGCACTGGTAGTTCTTAAGGATGGCATTCTGATGGGAATGATTGAGATAGTCAAGCGGAGAATTCGGTAATTGCCGTTACCGAGAATTACTAAAAAATCCGGAAGCGCTTGTGAGCGACAGTAAGTACGGTAAGATTGAGGTAAAAAAACCAGAATTCCCAAAGTGGCACATGAAAGCTAAGCAGAATTGTACCTGCCAAAATGGCCCAGATGCTTAGCCGAAATACAGTTGGGGTCCGCATCGTATTCATATAGAAAAGGGTGGTTAGAAGGCCTATTAGCAGGCAAGCTAGGAAAGTGCCTGCGATACCGAAGTCTTTGTAGAAATGCCAAACGTATATAACCGTATTCAAGCCTTCAATCAGACGGATCGATTCATTCATTAAAGAATCGAAACCATATCCCTCAATCAATGGGACTTCGAGTCTCATTTGCGATAGTATGCCTCGCGCCATTCCTGAGCCGTACTGGAAAGGGTAAAAATGATCTCCCTCTATGAAACGCTTGACGGCAAAGTCAAAATTCCAGAAATCGTTGCACACGTAGGCATAGATATTCGATGCCCAAGCGATGTTTTTGGGAAGTTTGACCTGAATTGCTTCATTAAATGTTTCAACAGCATTTGCATTGACCCGAATGAAAAATGCGGCAAAGAAAAGAATAAGGAAAAAACTGAAACCTGCCATCAGTTGTTTCAAACCCAGGCTCTGCTTACTGTAGTGATAGAATACCAGGAAGAATAGGAAGAACCTAAACAATTCAAACCGGGTGACCATTGTGAAGTAAAGAACAAGAATAATGGCTGAACAAATGAGGCAGATTCTTCTTACGAATCGAGTCGGATTCCCAAGAAGAAGGATTTCTGCTGACAACATTAGACCGATGGGCCCAAAGAAAAGTCCATAGTTGGTTGGCAAGGTGGCTGAAAAGAATGCGATGCGGGCCTCATCAGGTTCCGATGTGAGCATTGGAACACCACCCGTCAAAAAGGCGGAAACGAGAAAGCTAAGGATGAAGAGAGCCGTGCATCCCAAAAATACCTTGTAAAGCCAATTCCAATCGACGGTCTTGGCATCGGATTCCAGTTCCCGCCTGATATGGGTAAGGTTCAGCTTCCAGGGAGTGAATTTTCCTTGCGCTGCGAGTGTGGCAATCAGGCAACCTACAACAAACATGGCTGAGGCACCATAGAACAAAATGATTGAGGTAATCGACCAAGGCGTCTGAAGACGGCTGAGATTAAGGGAGTAAACCGCCAGCAAGAGTGAATAAATAAGAAGATAAACGCGGGCTGGAGAAAAAATATCCCGGCGCAGGACCAGGGGGCCTAGCATGACAGCCCCAAAGAGACAAAGAAAAAGCCAGGTCATTTCAGAGCAGAAAGCGGGTTGTTTGGGTGGTCTCTATCAGCCGTAAATCCAAATACAGAGAGGGGTTCATCAAGTCTGGAACCTTACTGCAAAAGGGGTAGAGTAGCCAGAAAAGCCGATTTTTCCATACAGTATCTCAGGATGAGGTCACCCCGCAAGTTTATTCCCGAGGCCAGATAAAATACATAAAGACCATACCAGGGTCAATTTCGCCCAGAAATCCGCTACTAGCAGATTGACCCAGTGTGAGCTATCCCCGATCCACTAAATTTACCGCGTACTTTTTTACCTTAAGGGAGAAATTCTCGGCCGATAGATATTCCTGTTCTCGCGGCTCCAATTTGATGGAGGTGAGACTTGGATGAATGCTTGGCTTTTTTTTGTGGGGATGGTATTGCAATTCAGTAATCTGAAGCCCATTTTCTTTCACTAAGGTCAAATAGGCTGGGAGAAGAATCCGATTCATAAAGCATTTCGGGTCATTGATTAGGTTAAAGAATTTGGACGAATATCTGAGGTGAAACAGAGCGCGGAGTTGCATCAAGGATTGGCCGGCTTTAAATTTTCCGAAAATATGGTACGTATGATCCGTCAAATCCACAAAATGATAAGCAATACCCCCCTCTACTAGGAGCAGCCAACTCTTTGCAAAGACTTTGTCAAGATGAAGGATGTGTTCCAATACTGTATAAGAACAAATTATATCTATTCCAGATGAATAATCCTCAGGAACATCAAGGAGATTGGGAAAGACCCGAATTTTACTTTGCGCCTCTGCGATATCGATTTTGGAATTAGTATGGTTATTGAAGATTTGGATCTGTTGCTTCAGCAGGATTGGATCCAATTCCAGCTTCGGTTCGACCAAAATTACCTGCTTGGCACCGGCAGTGATGAAATAAAGAGCCGTGAAAAATTGGCGGCCACAACCTATTTCCACAACTTTTTTCTCTGAGAATATCAGGCCTTTTTCCAAATAATGATGATAAATAGAGGCATAGGTCTCTATGCGGGAGTAGAGGGTTCTCCGTCCGAATACACGAGTAATACGACTATATAGTCCAGCAGTCAGGAGTTTTCTGGCTAGTTTGAAAAGAATATCGAATACCATTTTGGTGGTCCGTATTTCCCAGGAGTGAAACTGTGAATCTGACAAATAGTATAAAAAGGCTGGTTCAACGTGGAGGAACGGTTGTCAAAATCCTTTCGGGTCGGGACACTGCTTCCATTCGGGAATTCATCGGGAAAAAATACCTGAAGGGGTCGGGAATTGAAATTGGGGCGTTGGATAAACCCATGAGAGTTCCAAAATCGGTGAATGTTCAATATGTGGATAGGATGGGGCTGAAAGATTTATTGAAACAGTATCCAGAAATGGCCTCTAAAAATCTTGTCCAAACCGATATTATCGACGATGGGGAGGAGTTGCGGACAATTGAGGATGGAACCCAGGATTTTGTAATTGCAAATCATTTTCTCGAGCACTGCCAGGACCCAATCAAGGCTGTGATTAACGCTTTTCGCGTCCTCAAACCAGGAGGCATTTTGTTTGTGGCGATTCCAGATAAGCGGTTTACTTTCGATATCGCCAGAGAATCGACTGAATTTGAACATTTATTGAAGGATTTCCGGGATGGACCCGAATGGTCACGCAAAGGACATTTTGAGGAATGGGTTAGGTTGGTTGGGAACGTGCGTGATCCGGATATAGCTGCACGCCAAGTAGAAGAGTTGGCCAAAGCGGATTATTCCATCCATTACCATGTTTGGACACAGTTGGATATCCTGGATTTTACAATTAATCTTAAAAAAAAGGTTGGATTAGATTTGGAAATTGAGCTCATCATGAAAAATGGAGATGAAATTGTTCTGATTCTATCCAAACCCAGAGTAAACGCCAATTTACAGGATGCGCAATAGGCCATGACGATTTTTAAAGGTGGTTGTAACGGGGGAGTGGCGTTTGCTGATTAGCGTCCTAATCGTAAATTACAATGGCTTGTCCCACCTGGAGGAATGTCTTGAATCACTTGCAAGCCAGACATTCAAAGATTTTGAAATAGTCATGGTGGATAACGCCTCGGTGGATGGCTCTCTGGAGTTTGTTGAAAAGTGCTTTCCGGAGGTACGATGCGTTAAATCTTTTTACAACCGTGGGTTTGCTGGAGGAAATAATCACGGTATTGCTTATTGCAAGGGCGATTATATTTTTTTCCTAAATAATGATACTAGGGTTGATGCGATGGCGCTTGAAGAATTAGCCAAAGCAGTGAGTGGCAATCCGGATGTCCCCGTTTATGCAAGCCTCCTCTTGAACTATTACAATCCAGATGTTGTTGACTCTGCGGGAGATGAGATTTACAGATGGGGAGTGCCATTCGCTTTTACTGGGTATCCGGCCGACAACTTTAAAGTTCAAAGGGACATTACTTCCGCCTGCGGCGGCGCTGCCTTATATGAAAAAAGTCTTTTGGAGCAGATAGGCGCATTTGACAATGATTTTTTTCTGGTTTTCGAAGATGTTGACTTGGGGTTGCGCGCTAGGCACGCTGGAGTCAAGATAATGCTTCTGGTACCCTCCTCAAAAGTATTTCATAAAAGTTCGGCTTCGATGGGGGGAAAGAGAAGCGCGACCAGCTTTTACTACGCGGAACGGAATCTTTTTTTGCTTATAATCAAAAACTTTCCTGCTATTACCTTATTCAAAGTCGCTCCCCTACTGGCTTTTGTTAAAATTTTTAGAGCGGTGCGAGCTATGCAATTGGGTTTGTTTCCGACATTCCTGAGGGCAAATGTCGATTGCATAAAGCTTTTGCCTGCTGCTTTGAGAAAAAGAAAACAGATTCTGAGGGAAAGCGTACTTCAAAGAATGGATTTTGAAAGACGCCTTCGGAAAGGATGGATCGGGGAGAGCAGATGGTTTGGAGCCGACAAGAGTAAACGGAGCTGAAATGAAGATTCGAATAGAACTGCTTCAGTCTAGAGGCCCATACTTACCGGTAATATAATGGTATAGCCCCAGTGCCATATATCGAATCTTCTGAAACCTATCCTTCTCAAATAGGAACATTTTTACAATTTCCTTTACCCAGGCAAATAGTTCCGGCAAAACCATTTGTTGATACTTGGTAAGTACCAAGAGACGGTTCCTTGTGATATAATATTTTCGCACTGATGAATGATTTGTGGGATGAAAACGCCAAAGAAGTAGTCTTTTCTCTACAATCATTCCCAGTGAGTGGTGGAGATCTATTCTATTAAGGCGGATTATTTTGTACCCTCTTTTGCGAACCCTAAAGCAGAAGTCGTAATCCACATAATCGATGAACAGCCTTTCATCAAAGCCGCCCAGCTCATTATAGATTCCCAGGTTCACCAAACTTCCCGATGTTATGGCATAGGGCACCTCTTCCCATTCCTTTTCCTTGCGGCACGCTTCTTTTCCCTGCAAGCGCGGGAAAGGGGACAGGATTGCAGCTGAGGGGTATTCCTTCGGACCTTCCAAAAATGAGGCTATCGCGGGTGGCTCAAAGTAGCTGTCTTGATCCATGGTCAATAGCCAATGGTAGCCTCGAAGTGAAGCCTCACGAGCACCTTGGTTCAACGCGGCGGCAATACCCATATTGCTTGCATTTGATATGAAAAGAACGGAATCATTTTTCTTGAGGGTTTCGGCAATTGCCAAACATGGGATGGTGGAGTTATCCACGACGACAAGTAAGGATAAATGACTCAGGTAGCTTTTGATGTTTTGCGCGACATCCGGTTCTGGGTTGAACAGAACCACTGTTCCTGCTATCAGACTAGTGGTTTCGCTCATATTCAATATTGAAGACACATTTGTTAGATTAAAGATTCTAGAAAGGTTTGATTGGTTAGTATGGAAATTCCGGTTCCAAAGATTGCTCCTCGTATAGGAATCGTAATTGTATCCTTTGAAAACCCTGAGTTGTTGGTCGATTGCCTGGAGTCAATCCGCCAAAATACATATAAAAATATCGAAGTTATCATTGTTGACAATAGCATTTCCGGTCTAGTTGAAAAAAGAATTTCGGGAATGGCCGATATTCATTACTTCAGGTCTGGCGATAACGTTGGGTTTTGCAGGGCCAGCAATTTTGGCATCAATAAGGCTATTGAACTGAAATGTAATTATTCGCTTTTGCTCAATTATGACACGGTAATAGCGTTGGACTGCCTGCGTTTGCTCGTTGAAAAGGCCGAAACAACAGAGCGTCTGGGCATCCTCGTTGGGAAAATATATTACTTGAGCCGCCCTACCAAAATCTGGTACGGTGGGGGACGCATTGATCTCTTTATGGGTGTGGGTAAACATTTCGGATATAATTTAACGGATACGGGACAATTTGATTCGTTTCGGGAAGTGACCTATGCCACCGGATGTTGCATGTTGGTGCCAAATGCAGTATTCCAGGATGTGGGTTTCCTGAAGCCTGAAATATTCATGTATCTTGATGATGCGCATTTTTCCTTAAAGGTAATGTCCGCTGGTTACCGGATCTTCTACTTGCCTAAGGCTGTTCTGTACCATGCGGTTGGTCCCGGATCTGATTATAAAAAATTTCCGGCGTATTATCTTTACTTCAGTATTCGGAATAGGCCGCTCATCACCGAAAAGTTTTTTTATGGAATATACCTGCATGTTCTCGCCGTAGTATTGGGACTCGTCAAACTTTTCATTTACTGCTTCTCTCCTGGAGTCCCACAAAGGCGAACTAAGCTAGTCGCTATATTGTTTGGAATTTTTGATTCCTTGGATGCCACTGAGCGGTACAGGAAAAGGTTTCCAGCCTTATTCAAATAAGGAGTGGTGGGTGGCGCGGGAAAAACCATTTCTATTGATGCCCCTGGCTAGTTGGATACAATAATGTCGAATAGCTGCTTCCCTATTGCAGTCGTCGAGTAGCAGGTTTCGATTACTTCCCTGTTATGGTTTCTCGCTTGATTGTAGTTTTCCGGACATCGCAAATGGCGGATTCCTTCAATAAACCCCTCTTCAGTTTCGGCAATTTGTACCATAAGCTCTTCCAATCCTTCACATCCAAGTTTTGTCGATATTATCGGCCTTCCAAAAGCCGCAGCCTCTACAACTTTTGTTCTTAGGCCCCTGCCACTGATGACAGGGTTTATGAATATTCCGATTGAGGAATAAAAATCATTCAAGCGTTCAATATTTTCGATGAAGGACACCTGCGGCATTCCTGACTGGCCATTAATGGCTTCCTCTGGAATCCCTTTTCCGGCGATAACCAATCTCACTCCCTCAATTGCCTCGGTAATAGCAGGAAAAAGGGCATTTACCAGCCAAAATAAAGCTTTCAAATTCGGTTCATGGTGGAAATTACCGATAAACCCAAGGACAGTCCGGTCCTTGGGTGGCAGTAGGAAGGAATATTCCTCCATCGGTACGCCATATTTCACGACATTGGTACAGACTCCCGGGAAGTAACCCTTCGTGACATCCCTTTCTTGAGGGGAAATATTTATTACGGAGTGGATATATGGAAGTTTGGACTGATAGTATGATAGCAATTGGTAATATCTGAAATATTTAAGCGGATTCGGAAGGTTTTTCCCATATTTATAGACATCTCTACGATACACCTCCAGAAGAAGATCATCTTCAAGGTATATGACTTTTTTAGCGGTGAATAACGCATTTTTTCCGATAAAGCCCAAAGTTAGAGGATAAGCACAAAGCACCACATCAAACGTAACTTCGGGAAGAAATTTGCGGATTTCAGGTGCCATAACCCCTATTTGCCTGGATAAATCGACGGGAGTCTGAAATAATTTATTCCAAAGGTTATTCCTCGGCGCCATGGACAAAAAAAATGAATTTTGGGGTTTGTTGTTGCTGCTCGCAGCCGGAGTTGCTTCGCCGCATACATCAAGGCAAATTGCATAAACGCTGGCGATAGTCTCGAGTTCTTTGGCGAAATAATATAGCCGCTTAGCACCTCCAAAGCGGGATTCTTTGAAAAGCACCATTGAAGACAAAAACAGTACGTTCATTCCAGCTAAATATCGCCGTTAAAGAGAGGGAAATACCTTAGCGAGTATTCCAGATGTCTATTTCTTTCTGAAATCTTTTTTGCGGGCGAACCGGCTATAATGGAGTACGGCATACTGGACCGGGTGACTACGGATCCGGCTCCTACTATGGTTCCCACTTCAAGCGTTACCCCAGGAAGAATCATAGACCTTGTGCCTATCCAAACAAAATCCCGGATGTAAATAGGCTTTGCCACTGTCGCGAAAGTCGGGCTTTGAGGATCGTGCGTTAAGGATATCAGGAAGGTTTCCGGTGAAATGCTGACATTGCTACCTATATAAATTCCCGCACGCCCATCGAGGTAGCATTTCCTATTGATGACAGAGTTGTTCCCAATGGAAATATGCCTTCCGGTAATGAAACATCCCATATGTATAGATGCCTCTTTCCCTAGTTTAACACGCAATATCCTACGGATGTAAAAATGACGCAGAGTGTATGAAGGGCAATGCGTTATAAAGGAGTTGAACCCATAAAAAGCGAGGGCTGCAAGCCAGGATCTAGAATTGCGTTTGCTCATGCAATTACCAATACTTTGACCTTATCGGGTCCTACCGGAATCATATACGATTTCTTCAAAAGATTATAACGCATATAGATAAGAACTGGTTTATCCTTTTAGGCTGCTTCAGGAGCCAAAGATGGTTGGCTCTAAGCCTTTTAAATTTATATCCTAAAGAATATATTAATCCGCCTAGAGGTTGTCCTGCCGGTACTGGTTTCTTAAGCTGAAAGGAAGATAATGCCGGGAATTCCAAAAATCGGGTGGCTTAAAACGTTTAGAGGTCTGAAGAAGGGATTCTGCCCTCTTTGCGGCAATCTGACTCTATTCATCCTAAACGCCCCTGCGGAACAAATCAGAAATCATGCGCAATGCCTCTATTGTCGCAGTGTTTCCCGGAATCGACATGTTGCGCTCTCAACCTTGAAGGCTTTTGCCGATAGAGGAATAACCAAGTTTTCCGATTTCGGTACTTGTCAGGATATGCGGATATTGCATACGGCCAGTACCGGAGCAATCAGCCGGGTATTTGGGAAAACACCGAATGTAACCCGTTCAGAATATTTTGATGACCTTAAACCTGGGGAGCAAAAGGATGGGATAATTTGCCAGAATCTCGAAGCTCTGACCTTTGGTGATAGCTCCTTCGATCTGATCATTTCTGAGGATGTCTTTGAACACATCCAGGATTACAAGAAAGGATTCGCCGAGGTTTATCGGGTACTAAAGCCGGGAGGATGCCACGTTTTTTCCATACCCTTCTATTTTGACAGAAAGTCGGAATCGCTCTTTTCCCACATTGGGGGAATATATCGACCCCTAGGCTCCATAGAATACCACGGGGATCCATTGCGAGGCCAGATTCCAGTCTATACGAGGTTCGGGTACGATTTGCTTGACTTGCTCAAGTCCCAAGGATATTCCGTAGAATTGGAAGTGTCGCGGTATGCCGATAGCCTCCGCTTTGGAACTTTCGACTGTTATACTTTCATAACCCGCAAGCAGGTTGTATGAATCCTCCGCAGGCTACTTGAGTTGAGCCTGATAAAGCATGAAGGTCAATGCTAGGGTGAGGATTCCTGGAATCATTTGAATAATGGGTAGATAAACGGACATATATCGCTTATATTCGATAGCGGACGGTACTACAATCACATCTCCTGCGGCCAGTTCATCAACACCTTTGATCTTGATCAACTTCTGGTAATTGGCGACCACGAATTGGTTTCCCTTGTCGGCCTTGGAGGTGTAGCCTCCGGCTTTTTTAACATAATATTTGTAATCTTTTCCCTTTTCGTAGCGGTAAGAGCCAGGTTTGCTAACGCTGCCGCTAACGTAAACGAATTTTTCCGGTTTGGGAAAATACAACTCGTCCCCATCACGTAACAGAAAATTCTCAGGTTTGCCCTTGATTTCCACAATCATGTAGTCGCCCAATTTATGCAAATCATAAAGGGAGGAGCTGATTTCAGGCCGCGATTTCTGCAAGCCTGCAAGAGCTAGGTCTAGCTGGTGCTGCTCCGTCATCGCGGTGTTAAGGCCATTGGTCGAATTCTTAAGGACTTTATTTTCAAGGCCAAATAGATCCCTCTTTGATTGGATTATGAATGCGGTTTGAACCGTCCCGGTGGGAAGGACGCCTCCAGCCAGTTCGATAAGGTCGGCAGCGGTCGTCTTATTCTCGGATACGGGATATTTTCCAGGTCTCACCACCTCGCCTGCAAGAGTGGCGACAGCATTCCGGTTTTGGTTTTTTCTGGCCGGGACAGTGATTACCGCCTGGTGCCCAATTTGAACATCAGCGGCAGATTCCATGGAATATCGGTTAATTTTGGTTTCCCCGTTTTCATCCAGGGTCTGAACAAAAATAAAATCGGAATCAGCAGAGGATTTTAACCGTGCTATGTCCAAAAGATTCTTCAGATTCTCATCTTTCTTAATCGGCACCCATTCGTCATTGAAATCGATTACCTCACCCGCGATATAGGCCCGACGGTTGGCTGATTCCAAAATGATATTATCGCCTGGGTAAACATAAGGGTTTTGAGAAAGATCGCTGTTGGCAATAAAACGAAGGAGGTCATAGGATTGCGAAGAGTCCCGGTTGATTACGGTAACTTCTCGAAAATTGAAATCACGGGTATCGGGAAGCGATTGGCCGTTGGCCATCTTAATCGCATCGAGCAGACGGCTCGTCCCTTCCAGTCTATGAGTGCCCGGATTGGATAAAATGCCGCTCACGGTCACCACTGGGCTTTTGGTTGTACGCAGATTGACATAGACTTCGTGATTCTTCTTCAAAATCCCTTTCACCTGTCTCGCAATAATGGCCTTAGCTTGGGATAAAGTGATTTTTCCTAATTGAATAAGCCCCAAATCACCGATGTATAAATTTCCATCCTGATCCACGGTGCCGAAGTATTCTTGACTGGGGAGACCGACTATGGAAATTTGAAATAAATCGCCACCGCCTACGAAATATTGGTCAGGATCGATGGAGTTATCCATGGTAGTGGAAGTGTTGGCCATAGACGAATTGGCGCCGCCCATGTCACCCATCAATCGCATTTTCAAGGAAGATGGAATCTCCAGTGCATGGGAAAACTGAACCAAAAGGACAATGGCAAGAAGACTATACGTTATTCGATATTGGTTAATGCCCAAGTCGTTTCCACCTTTCACTAGTATTTGAATCCAACTTCACCTGCCAAGGCGGGAGTGGAATATGTTTTTTTGGCGTTACTTTGCCACAAGTCTATCCATAGAAATCCAGCACTGATGCGCGCCCACCAAAAGGAATTTGCAGATAGGGTACCTTCCAAGTGCGCAAAATGCCTCGTTTCGGCATTGTCGGAAAGAAAAATTTTACTGTTCCCATCCGTCTCCAAATCATGTACCTCGAATATCGATCCCCCGCGCCGCGATTTCTCCCGCTGCTCCAAGTGATAGTGAACTCCCAATTCAATGGAGGCAAGCAAAGTCTTTACGGCGCTTACCCGCAAAGCTTGCGAATTCGGCGGCAAAGAACTCCCCAGCAAATGCCCGAAATGCTGCATTTGATTGTCCTGCGTATGATGCCCGAACACCCAAGGCTCCACCCGCGCGTATTCCAGCCCGAATGACGAGCCTTTCAGCAACAAATCCACGGTTTCCAATCCCACCGAAAATGCGTACTTGTTGCCCCAATAGTCGCCCAGAAGTTCCGCGGGATTGAGCAAATCGTCCAGAAACAAATCGGCGTGCAGCCTCAGTCCGGCCGTGGGAATCCAACTGGCGTCGAAGCCCAATCCAATATTGTCCCTGTCGCCCAGATAATGTTCCGCGAAAAGGAGGGGAACCAACGGAAGGGCATAGGCGGCTTCGAAGGGGCGGCTATATACGACCACTTCGTATATCCCCAGTTTCACCTCTCCCGGCAGGGAGGTTTCCAGCCTATGCGCCGAAACATGGGCGGAGGAATCGCTGAAAAGACCCGTTCTTTCGGCGAAGAACTTGGTGTACCGGAAAGGCCCGAGATTGAAAACCGTGCGCGCTTGCAGCATGGGAGCCCCTTGACCCGGATAGCCGTATCCGCGCCTATAGGAGCCTGGAAAGAAATCCCCCTGATAGCCGCTGCCCGAATCAAAGGTCGGCGACTCCTTTACCCAGAACCAGGGAGAGGTGGAAAACGAGGGATGTTGCCATTGCCCGAACCCCCATTGATTCCAGTCGTAACCCGCGTCTACTCTGAAACGGGGCGCTTCATAGGAAAAGACCACACGATAGCCATCGAAGGTGCTGACATTATCCAGGTCTTCGGGATCCGAATTCCGTCCCTGTTCCGAATTGTAGGGTAGCCCCCGTTGGGGATCGTAGTTCATTTTAAACCTGGGATGATACGAACGCTCGGAACCGATGAATGCTCCGGCGGTGAACGACACATTTTCGGACAGTAAGCCGTCCACGGTTGCGGTGAGGGTTCCGAAACCATAAGTGTCGGCACGGGGTATCGAGTCGCGGTGGAAAATTCCGGTGTAGTAAGACACTGATCCCAACAAGGCCTGATCGCCGTCCCGCCAAGCCAGCGGGGATTGTTGCGCCCGGAGGGAATCGTCCAACTCGCGCCGGTAATCATGGAGCCGTGCCTTCTCCCAATCGGTCAAAGAAGCCTCCGCCTCCAGGGCCCCATCGAGTGCGGCTTTTACTTCGCGTTTGGACAGCGGGAGGCTTCCCAGCGCCGGAGCGGGTATAGCCTTTTTAACCGCCAAAGAACGCAAAAAGGGATACACAGGATGGCCGGCTTCTACGGGCTGGGCATCGGGACTGCGTTGCCAGGAAGGAAGTCCCACGGTACAGATAAGGAAGAACACTTTGAGGTTACGTATCACTGGCTGTCTAAAATGGCGAGGGCTTCCGCCGCGCGGCGTTTCTCGCCGTTATTGTAATAAACCGCGGCTACATTTTCTATACCGATACGGCCCTGCGCGCTTCCCAATGCGAGGGCGGCGGAAAATTCTTCCAAAGCGTTTTCGTAGCGCTTCTGACGGAATAGAATGACGGCGCGTTTCAAATGGATTTCCGGTTTGCGCAAGCCGTTCCGGATGGCCTCCTCCAGGGTAAGCAATGCCAGATAATCCATGTCCCTGCGCTCGTGAATAGCGGCTATCCGCAGGTAATATTCCAGGCGTTTGGGCGCAAGGACGAGCCCCTCTTCGAAAGCGCGCACGGCTTTGCCTTCTTTCTCGCCCATTTGATAAAGATGCCCCAGATAAAAATACGCCTCAGCCGATGCCGTGGTCATCAGCATGGCGTCCTCCATCACCTTTTGCGCGCTCTCGAAGTCCTTTACGCGCGCGTAAGCCTCCGCCATCGCGAAGTGGATATCCGCCTGGTCGGGTTCGAGTTTGAGGGCGGCTTCGAAATTCCGTAGCGCTTCGGTGGCGTCGCCGGCCTTGAGGGCAGACTCTCCCAGAACTCGATAAGCCGCCAAGGTCGGGCCGTCTATTTC
>CAYNXV010000063.1:0-17030 GCA_964401245.1 uncultured Bifidobacteriales bacterium
AAATTCTTCTCATGGGATTCCATCGTCAGCAACGATTCGTCGAATCCATTCGCGCTTTGTAATAAATCCGCTTTACGGTTTATGGCGCGGATATGCTCAGTCAGGTTCCGATTCGATACCACCGCGCGGTGCAATCCCCGCAACATCAGCTGCTCTGCCGCAAAGGCCGGCAATCCCAAAGGTCCGTACTTGCGCATCGACCGGACGCCCACATAGTGGTGCAACACCAGGAAAGCCCGCCGGGGGAAAAGCAGGATGGCCGGCAATGGCGCATAAATCGACATGGCGTTTCCCAGCACTTTTTCTTTTTGGAACAGGATGCGCAGATTGGCCGCCAAGGAGTAGGTCAGGCGCGAAAGGAGGTAGCCGCCTCTTCCGAATCCCAGGGGCACGATCTTCAGTCCTTCGCTGCGGGTCTCCCGGCAGCCGGGGAAACTACCCACATAGAGGGTTATGGATTCCCAGAATTCGCCTTGCCTTGTCAAGACTTCGAAATCGCGGTAGGCGCCGCCGCCGCCGCACCAGGGGTTTTGCTGCAAATCGTAGGAGTAGAAGGCCAAATGGGGCTTCAGGGAACGATCTCCCAATGGAAATCCCGGCAAATGATGGCGTCGGATGTTCCCGGCATGATGGAGGTAACCGTTTCTTCCAAGATAACGACGTTGCGGAGAGCTTCGGGCAAATCGTCCTGGCCCACTTCGTTGGCTACGTAGGGACGCGGTTCGCGCACGAGCGGGGAGTATTTATAACTGAATTCTCCCGAGGCTTCCATTACGAAGCGGGCGGTGTTCCAAAGTCCTTGCGGGGTTCCGAAATCATGCCAGGTTCCGGAAGAGGTCAAATTCACCAATCCTATCCGCTCCCCCGCTTCCAGGGCTTTTACCCAATAGGCCTTGATATCTTCGCATCCGGGTCCCGCATACCGCAGGAAATCCCGGCGATAGAAAGCGATGCCCGAAAAGGTCAGTCGTGCCGTCTCTTCCTGATGGTCGAAGGCGTGGTAATTGTGGATACCCAGCAATCGCATATCCCGACCACAACTCATGGTATTGATGGAGGGGTGGAACAGGACTCCCAATGTCGCCAGATCTCCCGAGCGCAAATGTGCTTCATAGAGATCAGACAGCCGGAAATCGTGTATCAAGTCGGCGTTATGTACCATGAAATGTTCGGTTTGCGACAGATACTGGCCGGCGTTCCATAGGCAGCCTCCCGTACCCAGTATCTCATTTTCAAAAAGCGCGGGCATACCCAAATGCGCGGCTTCCCGTTCCACCATTTCCGGAAGATGATGGGCGTTGACCAGGCTTTGGTATACCGGGAGTTGTTGCGCCGCCCGAAAATTCCATTCCAGGGCGGTGACGCCTTGAAAGGTTATCAGGGGCTTGGGCATCCTATCGGTAAGCGGTCGCAGCCTCTGGCCATAGCCCGCGCAAAGAAAAAATGGGGTGAGGTTGCGGCTATCCATCCGGAAAAATGGACTTGAGGGGGCCGCCGATTAGAATCTCGATGGGAAGCTTGTGATATTCGTATTCATACGGAGGCTCCTTCCAGCGGAATTCCGGATATTCGCGCCTGAGCAGTTTCAGGATTTCCACGGCCGACGCAAAGGGCAGAAACGCGTTCCGGTCGACCACATGGAATTGGGCGCCTTGGCAAATCTCTCCCTGGAATTTGTGGAAGGTGGGCTGGAAGTAGGCTTCCCGGAAATGCACCCCAGGCAGTCCCAGGGCGTTCAACTTTCCCGCAAACTCTCCGCCCCGGATAAAAGGCGCGCCGAAAAGCTCGAAGGGCCGGCTCGTTCCCCGCCCCTCCGAAATATTGGTCGCTTCGAAAAGGCACATGCCGGGGTAAACCACGGCCGTATCGAGAGTCGGCATATTGGGAGAAGGCAATACCCAGGGAAGCCCCGTTTCATCGAACCACATTCCCGGTTCATAGCCTTCCATGGAAAGCACGATGAGATTGCATTCGGGAAAAGCTTCTTTTTGGAATTGCTCGGCCAATTGGCCGATGGTTTTGCCGTGGCGAACCGGAATGGGATGCAAGCCCACGAAGGAGCGGTATTCCGGGTCGAGGATGGGGCCCTCTTGGGTTACGCAGTTCAAGGGATTGGGTCTATCGCAGACGATGACGGGAATGCCGGCTTTTTCGCAAGCTTTCATACAGAGAAAAAGCGTCCAGATGAAGGTGTAATAACGCGCGCCCACATCCTGCAAATCGACCAGCAGAGCATCCAGTCCCTTAAGCATTTCCGGCGTCGGTTCCCGATGCTCTCCGTACAGGCTATACACCGGAATGCCCCATTCCGGATGCTGGTATCCTTGCCACTCGATCATGTTGTCCTGGGTTTGACCGAGGTAGCCGTGCTGGGGGCCGAAAAGCGCCGCGAGGCGGAAGAGATTGCCGTCCAGGGATTTCAGGATTTGGGAGGTATGCACCAACCCGGAGGACACCGAAGCGGGGTGGAGGACGGCCCCCAAACGCGCGTTTTTAAGGGGCTTGGGCCAGCATTTTTCCAGGCTGTCTATGGGTAGCCTAACCCTTAATTTGCTATTTTCCATAATGCCTTGCGGGGGATTTCCTCGTTGGGTAAAAGTACTTAACTTGAAGCCAAAGTGCCCTCGGATTCATACCGGTCCGGGGAAGACAGGAGATTAAAATGGGTTCGTTGAATAAAGTCATGCTGATCGGAAATATGGGCAAAGACCCCGATGTGCGCACCATTCCTTCCGGAGTGAAAGTCGCCTCCTTTTCCATCGCCACCTCGGAAAATTATACCAATCGCGACGGACAGAAGGTGGACAAGACCGAGTGGCATAACATCGTCTTGTGGAGAGGCTTGGCGGAAATCGCCGAGAAATATCTGCGCAAGGGTTCGCAGGTTTATATCGAAGGGCGCCTGCAAACACGGTCCTGGGACGACCAGAACGGTAACAAGCGCTACACTACCGAAATCATCGGCGATTCGATGGTGATGCTCGGCAAACCCGGCGGCGGTAATCGCGAAGGCGGATTCAATCCCGATTCGGAATCCGAATCCTTCAACCAAAGCGCTCCGCGAGATCGTGGAAACGACCGGGGCGGTGATCGCGGAAAGCCCGCTTATCAGCCTTCGAATATGCCGCCTCCGGCCGAAGACGATTTACCGTTCTAAAATCCATTTTTTTGATTTGGGTAGGGCTTAGGGCCGGATCGCTAGATTCGGCCCTATTCATTTTTTGCCGGACAAAATTCCGACAGGGATGAAAGGAATCCCGCCACATGCTCGGCCACGAATTCCGCGCCCGCATCGGTGAAGTGGTAATCGTCGTAGAACAGCGAAGAATCATGCGGCATCAGCATTCCCAAATCCAGGCAATCCGCGCCGCGGGCGCTGCATAAATCCATCAATTCCCGGTTGAAGGTTTCCACCATACGCCATTCGGTAGCCGCCGAGATGCGCCATTTCTGCTTCGGAATGAAAAAAGGCTGGCCCTTTATTCCCGCCCAATGGACATTGTCTTCGAAAAGGCTGGGCTGGGTCAAAAACACCGCCTTGATTCCCATCGCCGCCGCCATGGTGATGATGCTGTCGACATTGCGTTTGAATACGGGAAGCGAAGGCAGCATGTCCCTCAGCTCCGGCAGGGTTTCCTCCGGTCCCTCCAATTTTTCGAAGGCATAGGCATGATGGTTGGTCCTTTCGACCACGGTGACTTTATCCCACAGGACTCTTTTCCAGATATACAGGATTTGAAACAGACGCGACGATTCCAGCCAGGCTCTCAGCCTGTCGCGTTGCAGCCGCTTCTGGAAGCGTTCGTCGTAGGAACCGCCTGCGCCCGGCCTGGACTCCGACAGCGAAATCGCCATATCGTTGACTCCCAGCAGCACGACTATCATATCGGGTCTTATTTTACCGATGACTTTTTCCATCAGCAGCAAATGCCCATGGCTCGAATGTCCGTCCAGCCCCGCATTGCCCACCCAGATTTCCGGGCATGACGATTGCAATTTTTCCTGGAGGCGACGGGGCCAGGCTTTTTGGTCATCAAGGTAATAGCATTGGGTGGTGCTGCCTCCAATCGCCACGATGGTGTGATGCGCGTCCCAATCCTGAGGTGGGTCGTCCCCTCGCATGCCCCATTTATTGGCCGAATGTATCACCGGCGTGGAAACTCCCGGAAGTTCGGGATGAAGAGCCAGTTTTTTATACGGTCGCAAATCGAAATAGGGCCCGAACACGGGCACCGGGGATAGAATCCTCAGCGCCGTTTCCACCAGCGCCAGCGATAACAAAGTGGAAAGCGCCACCAGCAGCATGCTTCCCAGTGTTTCACCGGTGAATAAACGGACCCGTCGCACCCTTAATCCTATCATGGGATCGGTTTGTATTTCCAATCCAACTCTTCCACCCGAGTTGGGAGAAATGGTAGAATTCCCGTGGAACACACGCGAAAGAGAAAATTTGCGGGCAGAAAATTGGCATGGCTTCCTCGAAGGCGGCGTGGCCACCAAAGCGGGGGCCTGGTTGAACCGCATTCCCCTGTCCTATTCCGCACGGCCGGTTTACATCGGCAAGGACAGCTATCGCGCTCCGTCCTTCGATCGATACCTTTATCTTTGGCTGCACAAAATGCGATGGATGGGCGCGTCGGACCTGGAAATGTTCGGAAGCCTGTGCAAGCCGGGAATGAATGTCGTGGATGTGGGCGCGAACCTGGGCCTCCATTCCCTTCGCATGTCCCGGGAAGTGGGAAGCGCCGGGCGGGTATGGGCCTTCGAAGCGGACGCCGCCAATTTCCGTTGCCTGGAGGAAAACCTTCGCGCCAATGCCTGCGCTAATGCCCTGGCCTTTAATTATGCAGTAGGGAACGCTACCAGAAGCACCGTGCTCTTTCGCTCCGCGTCGCATTCCGGGGACCACCGGGTTTACTCCACCGTTACGGGACGGGAATCGGTGCCAGTGGAAATGACGACATTGGATGATTTTTTTCCAGCAGGACAACGCATAGACCTGATTAAAATCGATGTTCAGGGGGCGGAAGGATTCGTCATGGAGGGCATGCGCAGGTTGCTGCGGGATAATCCCGGCATTTCCATTTGGATGGAGTTCTGGCCCCATGGCTTGCGCAGCGCGGGACATTCGCCCCATCATCTCCTGGCCGATTTTTCAGACCTGGGATTCACCATCGGCCGCATCGATTCCCGTCGCAGGACCGTCTCTCCGGTGGAAAATCCCGAGCAGTGGTCAAAAGGAATCGGGGGCGCCCGGTTCGTGGATTTACTCCTGCGGGGAAAGGCCTATACTCCGTGACAGAAAAAATTTCCGGAAGTCGCCTCCTTTCCAACCGACCGGCTTTATTGCTGGGAGCCGTGGTCCTGCTGGCGGCGGTAATGCGCCTCGGTGCCGTTCCCGATCGGGGAATCTTTTATTTCGACGAGGCCATGTTCCTTTCCAACGGCCGCTATTACGGCGGACTGGCACGGGAGCTGTTGCAACAACTCTTCGGTGACGGCTTTTCCGTCTCCGCGCTGCTGGCGGAATCCTCCCGGCTCTGGGAAGCGGGCGGTACACCCTCCCTGCATGCCCGGCCTCTGCACGAGGCCTTGCTCGGCATCTTCTTCGCGTTGTTCGGCGACCGCGTCTCTTCGGGAATCCTTATTTCCGCGCTGGCCGGTATCGCCTCGGTTTATTGGCTGGGAAAAATTCCGGCCATGGGTACTTCCCCAACGAGCAGACCTTTGGCTGGAGCGGCGGCAGCTGGTTTCCTGGCGGTTTCCGGCTGGCATCTGCATTATTCCATATCCGGGTTGAGTCAGGCCCTGAGCCTGCTATTCGCCATTCTACTCTTGGGCATGGTTTTGAAAACGGAGGAAGGTCGCCCCCGAACCCTGAAAGAGCTGGTACTTATCGGACTTGTGACTGGATTCGCATTTACCACCCATTACAATCTCTTTTGGCTTCCCCTGTTGATAGGCGGATGGCTGGCATGGAGAGAGTGGTCGGAAAAAACCGATTGGAAAAACTGGACGCGGAAAATGCTTGCGGTGGTCCTAGCGATGCCCCTTCCTCTATTGGTGTTTCAAGTACCTTATCTCATTGTCTCGCCTTTCATCATGCGTGCTGCGGGACCTGGCGCAATCGACAGCGGAGATTTTCTCCTGCAATTCCCCAGTTATTTTAGGCAAATCCATAAGCAGATTTTTTTCTGGGAAGGCGATGTCGAGCGCCATCCCCTGTCCCCGCTTTTTCTTTTCCGTTTTCTGGGAAGGTTGGAAAGCCTCCCCTACCTGCTTTTACTCGCCGGCGGAGCGGTGTTCATCATCGTCCATCTTATCAAGCGGGATAGGCGGGCTCTTTTCCTTTTTCTGTGGACGGTCATCCCCTTCGGTATTTGGACCTATTTCGGATTCCCGGGACCCCGGAGTTTTCTTCCCATGCTTCCCGCGTTGTGTTTAGGTGCGGGTAGTTTGTTGGCCGCTACCTTGACTCGTCTTCCTCACGCCGGGAAAAACCCTTTGACCTTCCGGAATGCCTGGAGCGGAGTCTGGGGAATGGCCGTGCTTATGGTTGGATTGCTCGGTTCCCAGGCCTCAACCCTGCTGCCCATTTTGAAATCGCGTTCTCCCTGGGAGCTCGCCGCCGTCCACATGGCGGAGTATCAGGATCGGCATCCGGGCACAACCCTGGCCGACGCCGACCTGGGCGGATACAACCGGGGAATCATGCGCTTTTACCTGGGCAATCGGATTGACAAGAGTCTTTCGCGGGGTGATCTGGTATTGTCCGATTGCACCCGTTTCGATTATCGCTGGTACTTGAATCTCCGGCTCGAACCCGCGCTGCTTAATCGGGAACCTCTTTTGCAAATACCCGACGGGTTGGAAACGGGAATGATTATGCTGGACGCTTTCTATCCTGAGTTTTGCGAAAATCACCGGCAAGGCGCTATTTCGCATCTGGTTACCGTTTTCGATTTATCCGATACCGATGCCGACGCCGAAGGGGATAGATAATGCCCGCATCCTCCTCCCATCGCCTGGACTATCGTAGCAAGCGGGTTAACCATTGGGAACAAATCGCCCTATCGGGAAAATCCGGTATGGGTGGCGCCTACCATCGCCGTCTTCATGAAGTTTACGGATTTTTGATCCCTCCCGGTATGAAGGTATTGGAGATCGGTTGCGGGGAAGGCGATTTGCTGGCAGCCATCCGTCCCCAGCCGGGAATCGGCGTGGATTTCTCCCCGGCCATGCTGGAAAAGGCGAGGCGACGGCATCCCGAGCTTACCTTTGTCGAAGCCGACGCCCATGCGCTGGAAGCATTGGACGGCCCGTTCGATTTCATCATTCTCTCGGATCTGCTCAACGATGTTTGGGACATCCAGGAGATTTTGACCGGGCTCAATCGTTTGGCAACCCCTTCCACCCGGCTGGTTCTCAATTTCTACAGCCATCTCTGGGAGCCGGCCTTGATGGCCTTTCAGCGGCTGGGATTATCGCGCCCGCGCCTGGGGCAGAACTGGGTGACGGCGGCGGACATCAGGCATCTTCTTTACTTGTCCGGATGGGATACGCTGCGCCATTGGCCCGAAGTCCTGCTACCCCTGCCGCTTCCCGTCATTGCTCCCCTGTCCAACCGGTATCTGGCCAAACTGTTTCCCTTTAAGTGGGCGGCGCTGTCGAATTTTGTCCTGGCCCGACCCCTGCCCCTAGCCGGCTCCCTGACCAGGCCCCTTACCACTTCCGAAGCGGAAGCTTCACTGCCTACCGTATCCGTCGTGGTACCCGTGCGCAACGAAGAGGGGAATATTCCCGCCATCTTCTCCGGCATTCCGGAAATGGGTGGAGGCACCGAAATCATTTTCGTGGAAGGCCATTCCCAAGATGGCACCTATGCGGCGGTAGAGAAAGAAATGAAACTTCATCCGAATCGCAAATGCCTGCTTCTCCGGCAGTCGGGACGGGGCAAAGGCGATGCCGTGCGTATGGGCTTCGCCCAGGCCACTGGGGATATCCTGATGATCTTCGACGCCGATCTCACCGTTCCTCCCGAGGATTTGCCGCGCTTCTATGAGGTGATTCGTTCGGGGAAAGCCGATTTCGTGAATGGGGTCCGATTGGTATACCCTATGGAAAACCAGGCCATGCAGCCGATGAATTTTCTGGGCAACAAATTTTTCAGCCTGGTATTCTCCTGGCTATTGGGTCAATCGGTCAAGGATACCCTATGCGGTACCAAAGTCCTTTGGCGTAAGGATTACGAGAGGCTTTCCGCGGGTAGGGCCTATTTCGGGGAGTTCGATCCCTTCGGAGACTTCGACTTGCTGTTCGGAGCGGCCAAGCTGAATTTGAAGATTGTGGACCTGCCCGTCCGATATCGTGAAAGGACGTATGGCCAAACCAATATCCAGAGATGGCGGCATGGAGCCATCCTCCTCCGAATGGTACTGTTTGCCGCGAGGCGCATCAAATTCACATGAGCATCCAATCCTCAAAAGTGAACTGGCTCCTGATAGGCTTCGCCTTCACGACGGGCGCCTTGCTGCGTCTATGGTCTCTTCCTTCCCGCGGCCTGTTCTACCATGACGAGGCCGTGACCCTGGGCAACGGTGTTTATTACGGCGGGCTGCTGCGGAGTTTCCTTAATCGGTTATGGGAAGGGACGATGTCGTTCACCGCCTTGGCGCAGGACGCGCAAAGCTTATGGGAAGCCGGGGGAACGCCTTCGCTGTATGCGCGGTCCCTGCATGAAGGTCTGGTGGTGGCCGCCGCCTTTCTGTTCGGTTCTAAGGATACGGTGGGCTTGGCGGTATCCGCCCTCGCGGGCATACTGTCGATTTTCGTTATCGCCCGCATTCGCGCGCCCTCCTTTCCTCCCTTGACGGGACCTATCGCCTCCGCATTATTGGCGTTTTCCGTATGGCATGTCCATTATTCCCGCGCGGCCGTTTCCATGGCCGTCAGCCTCCTGATAATGGTCCTTTTGCTCAAGCAATTCCTCGAACTCCCGGCTTCCTCACCGCTGTCCCGCACCCGGATAGTCTTCCTGGGCATTACCTGCGGCTTGGCCTTCCTAAGCCACTACAACCTTTTCTGGATTCCCCTCCTTTTAGGCATGTGGATAGCCCGACGGGAATGGCGCACCAAGGAATCCACAAAGAACTGGCTTTCCGCCATGGCCCTACTTTGCTTCGCCATGGCTCTCCCCCCTCTTCTGCTCGAAGGAAGCTTCCAAATAGTCAAAGCCTTGGCGGGCGCTTTCGCGGGAGCCGGCGACTCCGCTTCCGGCCTGCCCGTGAGAACCTATTTCGAGCAGGTTCACGCCCAAGTATTCAATATCGTCGAGTACGAAGTACGCCGGAGTTTGTCACCTCTGTATTTCCCCGCTACCCTGTTGCAATTGGAAGGATGGCCCATGGCCTTCACTCTCCTGTCCGGAGCGGCCTTCCTTATCTATAGCGCATACAAGAGGAATTCCGCCGCGGTTTTCCTCCTGTTGTGGATGGCCATTCCGTATTTTCTCTGGAATCGGTTCGGGTATCCGGGTCCCAGAAGCTATTTGCCCATACTGCCGGTGTTATGCCTGGGAGCTGGCGCTTTGGTAGGCATCGTCCTGGAAAACCTTAATGCCCGGGAAGACTATTCCCGCCGCCTCGTCCTCGCCTCCGTTTTCATCCTGCTGATGACCTTGGCCGCCTTCCAAGTCTTCAGACTTTCGCCCCTGATGACCGCAGTCTCGCCCTGGAAGGAAGTGGGCGTTAAAATTTCGGAATTACGCGCGAACCATGGTAACCTGCGCGTATCCGATGCCGAATTCAGCGACTTCAACCGGCCCCTCCTTCGTTTTTATCTGAAAGAAGCGGTGGACAGAATCAACCCGGAATCCGAATTGCTGATAATCGATTTCTCCCATTATCACCGACGGTGGTGGAAGTCGCATCGATTCGACGAAGTGGAAGGAAAAATCATCCCGCTCTTTTCCAGCCGGCGCGATCCGGCCCAGGGTATGGTGATGCTCGATCCCTTCGATCCCGAATTCGTGGGTGATTATCAAAGCGGGAAATACCGCCGCGGCGTCGACATATACGCACCCGGACCCTGCGGGCAAGATGGGACCTGGACCTGCGAAGAGGTCAAGTAGACGATGCCGCAGGCGGATGAAGATGTTTCCCGACTGCTTGACCATCGGCGCGTTTGGGAAAAGAAGCCTTATTTGCGTCGCGTGTATCAGGAGGATTTTTTCCGGAAGTTGAGCCTGCATTGCCGGGATTCGGGACCGACTGTGGAAATCGGTTCCGGACCGGGATTCTTCAAGGCGTTCCGGCCCGATACCATCGCCACCGACATTCTTTTTACTCCCTGGGTTGACGCCGTTCTGGATGGCTCCCACTTACCGTTCAAGAACGGGGCCGTGGGAAACCTGGTGGGATTGGACGTGCTGCATCATTTATCCAATCCCATCGCCCTACTGCGTGAAGGTGCCCGGGTTCTGCAGCCAGGCGGCAGGATGATTTTGCTGGAACCCTGGCTCACTCCCTTATCCAAATTCATTTACCGGCACTTCCATGAAGAGGCTTGCGATGTGACGGCGAATCCCCATGATTTGGAGGGCCCGCACCTTTTGGTAAAGAAGGAGGCGTTTGCAGGCAACCAGGCTCTGCCCTATTTACTGTTCGGCCCCAAGGGCTTGGCGCAAACCCTGAACTCAGTTCCCGGTCTCCATCCCCTGCGGATCGAACCGTTTTCCCTATTCACTTATTTATTGAGTTTCGGTTTTAAAGACGTGAATGCCTTGCCTGCCGGGGCCTATCCCCTGCTTGCCGCCGGCGAACGTCTGACCTCCCCGTTGTGGCGACGATGGGGCGCTTTGCGGGTTTTGCTGGTGCTGGAGAAAAACCGGAATCAGGGGGACGGGACGGAGGCCGGGGTCTTTGCAGCGGGCTCCTTAGCGGGAGTTTCACGGAACAGCACCACGTCCGCGTAGAAAATCGCGAAGGGAATCAACGAGGCGATGAAGGCCAGCGCGGTTTTTTTCAACGGCCAATCGCGCGTGACCTTTACTTGCAGTAAAACCAGCACGAAAGCCACGAAGAGCAGGCCGTGGGCCATGCCGACCACTTGCACAGCGCGGGGGTCGCCCGCCATGTATTTGAGCGGCATGGCGATGCAGACCAGCGCGACATAGGAGAGGCCTTCCAGGAAGCCCAGGAGGCGCAGGTAAAAAAGGGAGTCGGCGAGAAGAGAGGTTTTCGGCATAGTCGATAAACTAGATATTTCCCTACCGGGGTAAAGCGGCGCTTTCAGGAATCGTGGCGTTGGGTTTCTTTTTCATGCATACGCGTCCAGATTTTCTCCCGCACCCAATCGGGAACAAAGAGAGACAGGAAGCGTGTGCGTGACTTCCACCGATGATATCCTTCGGGATTCCAGGGATAATGGCGCAATATCACGTTTTCGGGAAGACGTTGAAAGACATACTCGATCAGGATGATGAGTATGGCTAAATCGTCAAGCTGACCCAGGACGGGTATGAACCAGGGAATCAAATCCAATGGTGAAATCAGGAGCAGGAGCCCCGCCACTATCATGCCCTTGTCCCGCGCGGGAATTTCCGGATCGACCGAAAGGCCCTTGATGAGGGTATATGCTTTTTTCGCGAATTCCTTGATCATCCCATCTCCCCGTATTAGGTAATATGCCCTTCAAAAATTTCTTGTAACTTGAGACCCCGAAAAAATATTATCCCGTTAAAAAACCGGATCTTCGCTCCATTTTGAAATCGGGTTTTTCTCCGAATTTAATTGCGACCCAAGGTATCGGTTTACGTTCGCTTCTGTATTAAATATTGGTTTACGTTTTAGCCCTATTCGATTCATCAAGTCGGCACTATTTATGCCATTGCGAATAAACCCAAAAGCTTCCAATTTATTTTGTGACTCAACGTCTAATTCTTCTGATACAGTATAAACATACGCATCAAATATTCCCGCTTTGGCGAAAAACTTTAATGGTGGACGAAATTCCGTTGATTTATAAACAATATGTATGGGTTTAAGGGTTTTTTCTCGGCCTTTCAAACCACGAACTCGAATTGCCAAAAAACAGGCGTTCGGCTTTAAATAATATTTTAGCCCTTCAGATGGAATTTTGTCATACCCATTTGCATAGAGCCAATTATTTATTTCAGATCCTGCTGTTTTGTCCAGTACTTCGAGAGGAGTGATTTCGTAACTGCCTGTATATACTTTATCGTGAACTTTAACTTTTTTTTGAGGTGAGTTACCCCTCATACCAATTCCCGTACCTTGAAATAATTTTCTGAATACCGAATCTGATTCTTCGGAATAGGATATAGGTAATGAGGGAGTTGGGATGACCCAAGCCATTTCGGGAGGTAAATTCGTGGAGGATTGTATCCTTTGGTTAACAATCATATGAACCGTATCGCCTGTTTGGTAAAACAGGTACTCTTGCACCTTGCTACCAAATTTCCCCGGGTACTCTCTTGGTGGGTGTACACAAGCTAAAGATGATACCACTGTAAAAGCTGAAAATATGACGAACAGTAAATGCTTCATTTCCATTTTACTCCAAATAAATTTCGAGGTATAACGCGCTGACGAACTGCGAGTACTGACGTAATCTGCGACAACTATTTTTTCCTGACCTGGGGAGTTGAAAAAGTAGGCCCTTTGGCGACATTAAATAAATGTAGGTTGCCTATACCTGCCATGGCAAAAGAAGAGTTATTTTCTCAAAATGCACTTCCCACGGGCGCGATTTTGCCCCACCGGGAGAATTTGAAATCCAACCGACTGAAGCTTCGGCTTGAGCATTCCATGGAAAGGCGACATGGCTACAACCATCGCCCATAGCGCCCGCAAAATCCTGGATTTTCTCTCCTCGCGCGGAGAGGAGTTTTCTCCCCTACTCATCCTGGCTCATGATTTTCCTGACCCTGACGCGCTGGCCGGCGCCCATGCCCTCAAATTCCTGGCCGAAAAGGTCTATTCCATTCGCGCCAAAATCGTATACGGAGGAATTATCGGGCGCATGGAGAATCGGGACATGGTCCGCCTTTTACGCATGCCCGTCAGCCCCCTTAAACCTTCCGACTTGAAGCGCTATCGCAGCATCGCGCTGATTGATACCCAGCCCGCCTTCGGAAACAACTCCTTTCCCTCCGACAGACGCGCCACCCTGGTCATCGATCAACATCCTTCGGTCGTGGCGCCGGACGCCGATTTGGCCGTTATCGATACCAACTGCGGGGCCACCTCCGTCATCCTGGCCAAGGCCCTGCTGATGGCCGATATTGAAATTCCGCGCAATGTCGCGACCGCCCTGGCTTACGGTATCCTGGCGGATACCGCCAGCCTTTCGCGGGGCGTCAACAAGGAAATCGTGGACATCTATGTGGAAATTCTGGCCCGCGTCGATATGCAGGCGCTGGCGCGTATCCAGAACCCCCCTCGCTCCAAGCGCTTTTTCACCACCCTCTCCCAAGGCATCGACAGCGCCGTCGGCCATCGGGGTTTGATCTTTTCGCGCATGGGAGAAGTGGAAAACCCCGACTCGATAGCCCAATTAGCCGACTTTCTTTTGTCCTACGAAAAAGCCATTTGGGTGTTCTGCCTGGGACGGTACCGGGGCCGGCTGCACGCTTCTCTGCGCAGCTCCAAAACCAATGTCCAGGCCGGTGAAATTTTGCGGGATATTTTTCCGGAGCGGTCGCAGGCCGGGGGCCATGACATGATTGCGGGCGGCAGCTTCCGCGTCGGGAGGCAGGCTTCCGTGTCCGAATGGGAGCGTCTGGAAAACGATTTGATACAAGGGCTTTCCAAGCGACTCAAATTGGGCCGACTCAAGGAAGCCAAACCTCTTTTCCGGGCGAAGTGAACGGGCATGATGGAAGCATTGTTGACCGGAGTCCTGACCATGCGCTTCGCGGACGCGTTCGACATTCTTTTTCTGTCGCTCATTCTTTACGGCGTGCTCGTATGGTTCAAACGTACCCGCGCCGCTTTCGTATTGACGGGAATCGTCATTGTCGGAATCTTTTACGTGCTCATCCGGCAATTCAATTTGATTTTGACCACCGCAATATTCGAACGGTTTTTCGCGGTGCTTCTCATCGCCCTGGTGGTGATTTTCCAGGAGGAGCTTAGGTACTTTTTCGAACAGATAGCCGTTTGGAGCCTGAACCGGAGGCGCGCCTGGCGCAAGGCCCAACCTCTGCTGCGCGAGGAAGTTCAGGTCATCGGGCGCAGCCTTTTGGATTTGTCCAAGGACCGTATCGGAGCCCTGGTGGTACTGCGGGGAAAGGATCTCATCCTGCGCCATTTGCATGGCGGTTTCGAATTGAATGGACGCGTCAGCGAGGCTTTGCTTAAAAGCATTTTCGATCCGCATTCTCTGGGCCATGACGGCGCCGTCGTCGTGGAGGAAAACCGCGTCACTCTTTTCGCCGCCCATCTGCCTTTATCCAAGAATGCGGAAAAACTGGATAAGCTGGGAACCCGACATGCGGCGGCCTTGGGTTTATCCGAACTTACCGACGCGTTGTGCATTGTGGTGTCGGAACAATCGGGTGTGGTATCCGCGGCGAGGGACGGCGAAATCACCCCTATACCGGGATCGGAAAAGCTCTATTCCCTTTTGGATGATTTCTATACCGAGACGAGCCCCCGAAGAGGCGAAAAACTCTGGCACGAATTCCTCCACAAGAACTGGCGCGAGAAAGCCCTCTCCCTGGCGGTTGCCTTCTTTCTGTGGCTCGCCCTGGTGGGCAGCCGGGGCCTGTTTTAAGCGCCCCTTAACGGAACTCTAAAGCTTGAAGGCCACCACCCCCAAGGGTGGAAGCGTCAGGCTGACGCTGAACGGCCGGTCATGTGAGGGAATGGATTCGGCTTCCACCCCGCCCATATTGCCCTGACCGCTGCCGCCGTAAATAGGCGCGTCGCTGTTGAGGATTTCGCGCCACCGTCCTCCGCGGTGCACCCCCAGACGGTAATCGTGCCGGGGCACCGGGGTGAAATTGAATACGAACAGGATTTGGTCTTCCGAATTTTCATCCTTGCGCAATAGGCTGATGACGGAGTTCTCGTTGTCGTTGCAATCCACCCATTCGAATCCGAAAGGCTCCACGTCGCCTCGATGCAAGGCCGGTTCGCCCCGGTAAAGGGTGTTCAAATCGCGCACGAAGCGCTGCAATTGGCTATGGGAGCCTTCGTCCAACAAATGCCAGTCGAGGCTGTCATCGAATTTCCATTCCCGCCATTGACCGAACTCAATGCCCATGAAAAGCAGCTTCTTTCCCGGCTGCGCGAACATATACCCCAGTAAGGACCTCAGATTCGCGAATTTCTGCCAATAGTCTCCCGGCATCTTGTTGATGAGAGAGCCTTTCCCATGCACCACTTCGTCATGCGACAGGGGAAGAGCGAAATTTTCCGAAAAGGCGTAAATCATGCGGAAGGTGAGTTTATCCTGGTGGAATTTCCGGTATACGCCGTCCTTGGTGAAGTATTCCAAGGTATCGTGCATCCATCCCATATCCCACTTATAACCGAATCCGAGCCCGCCGAGATAAGTAGGCTTGCTGACCATCGGCCACGAAGTGGACTCTTCGGCCATGGTCATCACATCGGGAAAATCGGAATACACTTTCTCGTTGAACCGCTTGAGAAAGGCTATCGCCTCCAGGTTTTCACGCCCGCCGAATTGATTGGGAATCCAGTCGCCTTCTTCGCGCGAATAATCGAGGTAGAGCATGGACGCCACGGCATCCACGCGCAAACCGTCCAGATGGTATTTATCGAGCCAGAAAAGCGCGTTGCTGATGAGAAAATTCGAAACCTCGCTGCGGCCGTAATTGAAAATGAACGTACCCCAATCCCGATGCTCGCCCTGACGGGGGTCGGCATGCTCGAAAAGATGGGTGCCGTCGAAATAACCCAGGCCGTGGGCGTCGCGGGGAAAATGCGCGGGCACCCAGTCCAGCAAAACCCCTATCCCGTTCCGGTGCAGGTGGTCCACGAAATACATGAAGTCTTCCGGCGTTCCGAACCGGCTGGTCGGAGCGAAATATCCCACGGTTTGATATCCCCACGAACCGTCGAAAGGATGTTCGCTGATGGGAAGCAGTTCGATATGCGTGAATCCCATATGCTTCACGTAATCCGTCAGCTTCGAGGCCAACTCCCGGTAGGTAAGCCAGCGATTGCCCTCTTCGGGAACCCGCATCCACGAAGACAGATGGACTTCATAAATCGAAATCGGCGACTTGAGCGTATGTTGCGCCGCCCTGTCAGCCATCCATTCCTGGTCCTTCCATTTGTAAGTGGAAAGATCCCACACCTTCGAGGCCGTTTGCGGACGGATTTCCGCCGCAAAACCGTATGGGTCGGCCTTTTCGCTGCGATGTCCGTTGTGATGCGAATGGATGATGTATTTGTAAAGCGATCCCTGTCCCACATCCGGCACGAAAAGTTCCCATATACCCGAATGGCCCCGCATTTTCATCGGGTGGCTGTTGTCGTTCCAATGGTTGAAATCGCCGACCACCGCGACTCGCTCGGCGTTCGGGGCCCATACCGCGAAATTCGTTCCCTGGCGCTTTCCCTTTTTAATCAGGTGCGCGCCCAGCTTTTCGTAGGTCCGGTAATGCGTTCCCTCTCCGAAGAGATGCAGATCGTAATCGGTGATGAATTCTTCTGACACTAAATGATCTCCTTCACAGCAAATCCAACAATCCCTGCAGGGGGATTTGGGTCCATTCGGGCCGATTGTTCAGCTCGTAATTGACCTCGTACACGGCCTTGTCCAATACGAAGATATCGAGCAGCGACGACTGCAGCGCCGGGTCGTCGGGCCAGAACGACGCGCCTTCCACTACTTGCCGGTATGCCTTGAGAAAAGCGGCGCTGGTCCATCGCTCCCAAAATCTCGCCCACGGCTCCAATCTTTCCTTGTCTTCGGGCCGGGCGCTGCAATAGGCGAATAGGCCCGCATAGGCGGCATAGGAATAGGAGCGCAGCATT
>CAYNXV010000064.1:0-17027 GCA_964401245.1 uncultured Bifidobacteriales bacterium
AACCTTCTCGAATCCGTCCCCCCCCATTGAAATCCCAGCCGGGGGCAGCGAAGCGATTGTCATTACCGCCGAAATCGACGGCAACGGAAGATTCAAGGCTCCTCGGCCCATTTTACGGGGCAACTCCACCAAGGAAGCCCTTGTAATCCGCAGAAATAACGTGACCATCAAAGGTATGGTCGTCGAAATGCCCTCCACCAGCACGACTCCGGCTGTATCCATCTATTCGCAAAACGTGATTCTGGATGCCAATGTGTTCCGGCCAACACCAGCCGCCCCTTCCTTGAATTTTCCAGCCATCAATCTCTCCGGGGCCGGAGCGCAATCGGTTCGACTGCAGAACAATTTCATCTGGGGGTATGGAACCGGCGTGCAGTTCACTTCCGCACCCTCCAATACCATTCGCATTGTCAACAACACCTTCGTGTCCGATCCCGGATTGACCCCCGCTACTCCGGTAACCGGATTCAAAGCGACGTCCACCAACGTGCAGGCGACCATCGCCAACAATTTTTTCTCAGGCATTACGAATCCCTATGACGCTACACTGGCGGGAAGCCAGCCCGTTTTGAGCCGCAACGTCTATACCGTCGATGCGGTGAATTACAGGAACTTCAACAGTCGGGACACCGTGCATGCGCGCACCGATGCCTTGAAGACCATCAACATGCATGCCTCCAATTTTCTCGACAATATCCGCAACCGGCACACCGAAATCGGCTCGCCTTTCGACTGCAGCACCAACAGGGAATGCACGTCGCTTTTCGCCGGTAGCGATATGAGCGCCGGGTTGAAGCCCTTTCTACCCACGACCGATTTGTTCGGCACCGCCCGTACCAATCATCTCGAAGTGGGTGCGTTCGAATTCGTGAACCCCAATCCGGCTTCCGTCGTCAGTTGGTTGAGTCTTGAGGTCGCCAAAGCGGGAGGTGATTTCTCTCGGGCGGTATACCGCGTATCCAGTGTGAATGTCGACACCATCGATGCCGATTCCGTCAAAGTGTGGTGGTCGGAGAGCAAGGTGGACGATCCCGCCGCTTCCACCGTGGCCGGCAGAAAAAGTTTTCCCTCGCGCTCGGTGTTGACGGGCATCCTTTCCGATACGGCCACGGGGCTCAAGGAGGATACCAAGTATTTTTTCCGCGCCGCCTTTTTCCGCACCAACAATCGAGGACATGCGCCTATCGATTCGTTGGATTCGGGGGTGCTGGAAAGCACCGGAGACTGCAATTTTTCCCTTTCCAATATCCGCTGCCCCAGCACAAAAGGTTTTTTCCAGGCTAATGGTTCTTTTGCCGGCAGCGCGCGCGTGGCCATCAGTCTCAGTCAGAACGCCGCGGCCGGCTCCCTGGTCAAAGCTCCCGTATTTGCGGCAGCTTCCAGTGCGGCTCCGATGAATATCACCGTAAGCGCGAATATCCCGGCATTTACCCTGGAAATAAATGAAGGGAATTTGGGCAAGGAAGGGTCGTCCCAGACCTTCACCGCACTGGTGGAGTTTGAATCCGCCGGGATTGACGCGGAAATCAAAAGCTCCGACCTGGATTTATTCCTGTTGGACCAGCAAGCCGGACTTCCGGCCCTGATTACGGCTTGGAAAAGCAATGTCGTCAATGGAAAGACTCAAGTTGAAATTCTGGGAAACTCCAGCGGTGCGCAAACCTATGTTTTCGGGAAGATCGCCTCTGTTCCCGTCTCCATTTCCCCCGCGACGGCCTCGACAAATACGCCTGTTCCGCTTTTAATCGGAGAGGAGCCGCCCGCATTCAACATCACCTATTCCGGAACCGGTTTCAAGACCGCCAACCCCCTTATTCTGGCCACGGTTGTACCCGCCGGAGCCTATATGGATTCATCGGTATTCGTATCCGATTATTTCACCAATTCCATTCTGATTACATCGGGAACGGCGTCTTTGCCGGACTCGATCCGGAGCGTACGCCTCAAATCCTATTACGACCGGATGAAGAAGTCGGATATCGGCATAGCCAGTAATCTGTCCGGCTTGAAAAAACCCTTTTTATTGAAAAATGTCGGCGCCGGGGCGTTTACCGATGTTTTCACCCTCCCCGCGACCGATTTGACGGTAGCTGCCGGTGGAACAGTATCCGCGACCTCCCTGGAAATGAGGGTGTCAAAGGATTACCCCTTGGGAGGTACGGCTCGCAAACGATCGAGAAGTCTTGAGGTGGTATTCGCCGTTTTTGATGGCGCGGAGATAACCTACGGCCGAACCTTCGTCCGCACCTCCTTTCAGGATGTGCACACTTCGGAAGCCTTTAATTTCAGCGAATCCAAGTGGTATTTGGTGGGCCTTCCCTGGGAAGAAAAAGGATATACCAGTCTTGCAAAAATGGTGGATCTGGAAAATTGGGATAACAAGCGAGCTGAGGCCATGGTTTACAAAGGACAGGGCGAAGGGGCGGCGGGATACACCGTCTATAAAGGCGGGGAGACCGACGGATTTCCTTTTTTCGGAGGAAACGCTTTGTGGGTGGGCAGTAGCGCTCCCTTCACACCGAAGCCCGTAGATGGCGTCTCGTTGGACTATCAAACCCATTCCCTGGCGCTGCAGGCCAATGTCTGGAACGATGTCGGTCTTCCTTTCAACTTCCCCATGCGCTGGAAAGACATTTTGAACGCTTCGGGATTATTGGCAAGTCAGGTGGCTGCATTCCGTTACAATAGCGAAACCCCCGGATGGGAAGCGCTGGATGAAAACAGCACCGTGTCTCCATGGCAAGGAATCACCATCAAACCTTCCCTGGCGGCCGTACTGCAATTTCCCGTTGTCGATACCGCCCGTAGCGCCACGACGGTAGCCAAAAAAGCGGCGGACGCCTACTGGACGGCCAAGATCAAAGCCTTCAACAATTCGGCCGGCATGGAATTGCTCATAGGAGCGGGAAAAAATGAAAACAAATTGATTAGTCCTCCCTTGGTGCCCGGCCAGAATTTCGGACTATTTCTGCGCAATCAAATCCCCGGAAAGGTTGATGAGGCGCTGTCGCGCCATATCCGAGCCGGTGGCGAATATCAGGGTGTTTGGCGGTTGGAAACCCATCTTTGGCAGAGGTCCGAGGGTATTTCCATCCGCCTTGAAGAAGCGCATGGGACTGAAGTTCCGTTGTACCTTTTCGAAGCGCGTGAGAACAAAGTCATTCCTCTGCAAAAAGAGGGTGAAATCCGCTTGGACGGGTCGGATATCCAGAGCAAGGAATATTACCTGGTGGCCGGTGACGAAAAATATCTGAAGTCGATGGTCACCCAATTGCATCCCGCCGGTTTGTTGACATTGACGGGCTTCCCCAATCCCTTTACCCAATCCGTGCGCTTGCAGTATGCCCTGCCCGCAACCGTGGCGAGGGCGGAGTATAACGTCCGTATCTTCAATTCCGCGGGTAAAACGGTTTGGCAGGCAAGGATTAACGGCGGCAATCGACTGGAATTCGCTTGGGACGGAATGAGCCGGGAAAAATCCGCATTGCCGCCGGGAGCTTATAACGTTTCCGTTGAGGCGGTTGCCGATGGCGGCAAACGATTTTCGGCCATCAGAAAGCTTCTCAAGCTTTAGGGTTTTGCGGGAATTCGAAAGCTCAGGGCCGGCAACTAATCGGTATACTCTTTTTGGACGCGGGAAAATTCGTCCAGGTGTTCCATGAATACGTCCACTATGCGGGGATCGAAATGCCCTCCCCGTCCTTCCAGAATGATATCCACCGAGGCTTCCAATGAAAACGCCGGTTTATAGCAGCGCTTCATGGTCAAGGCATCGAATACGTCCGCCACGGCGGTGATGCGTCCCATGAGGGGAATATTTTCTCCCTTGAGTCCGTTGGGGTAGCCCGAGCCGTCCCACCTTTCGTGATGGGTCAACGCCACTTCTTCGGCGATTTGCAGCACTCGGGAGTTGGCGTTTTTCAGGATTTCGCCACCTATTTGCGTGTGCTTTTTCATGACGTCGAATTCTTCGGCCGTTAATTTTCCCGGCTTCAACAAAATGGAATCGGGAATGCCGATTTTGCCGATGTCGTGGAGTGGACTGGCCTTACTGATCAACCAAGTGTCTTCTTTCGACAGGTTCAGATGCTGCGCCAGAATTTCACAGTACTTGCTGATACGCAATACGTGGTATCCCGTCTCATCGTCCCGATATTCCGCCGCATGGCAGAGACGGTTGATGGTATCCAGGTGGCTGGACTCGAGGGCATGCATGGCATCCTGGATTTGGGAGGTGCGGTCCTGCACCAGCTTTTCGAGATTCTTCTGATAACTCCGCAACTCCTTTTTGAGCCGCTTCTTCTCAAGCGCGTTGGTGATGCTATGCGCCACCTGCTTGAGTTGAATGGGTTTCAGGATGAAATCGTAGGCTCCCTCCTGCATGGAGGAAACCGCCATATGCACTTCGGCATGCCCGGTGAAAAGAATGACCGCCATATCGGGCCAATAAGTGCGTACCTCCCGCAATAAGTCCAATCCGGATTTGCCCGGCATCTTGATATCGGATAGGATGCAATCGACGTATTTTTCACGAAGGAATTCGAGGGCCGGATCCACCGCGTTGGCGCTGGCGCAGGCATAACCTTGCAAACGCAAATAATCGCAAATGACCGTGCAAATCGACGGCTCATCATCCACTATCAGTATGCTGCCCTTGGGCTGCACCATATCAACCTCTTATCGAACGTGCGGTTCTCTAAGGGGATTGTAGGGCGCGGCATGGCTTGATACCAAGTTGAAACTCCACAAATGCGCTGGAGTCGAAATCCATCTTCGCAAATATCGAAAATAACCCTGAATGCCGCTCCGACATAGGCGGGAGGGGGGGAAGCGGAAGAGTAAGGGAGAGGAGATTACGGTGGTTAGTGAAAAAGGTCTTTAAACTGCGCCCAATGGGTTTCCGTCAATGTCGGTAGGGGCAGGTTGGATCTATCGGTGAAAATCTGTCCGATGCCGGCGAGGGAGAAGAAAAACACGCCAAGCAGGATGTATTTCAGCATCTCCGTAAACTAACAAGTTGCCCTGAACCGTTCAAGCGGCCAGGATAGGGGGGTGGCCGCCAGGTAGCGGCCGATTGAGTCAGCTGCGGTAGAGATCGTCCAAATTATTCTTGATTTTGGCTTCCTTTTTCATGCCATCCAACCACCTCTCATATAGGGAGGAAATCAAATAGGAAGTGTTTTCGGGATTTACCTGAAAGGATTCTTTCGCTTTCGCCAGAATCTCCTCTTTGGACAGTGAACTTTTTTCCAGAGGCAGTACAACCACCGCCGCTTGATCGGTGGTCATAACCGGGCTCCAATTGCCGGCATCCACCTTCATCGCCTTATGGAGGGTAGGGTGGTCGTAACCGAAGCCGGGGACCCAGCTTTGTGCCGAAATCAATGCGGTGCTGTCCAATATGGCCATTCCGATATTGGCGGGCAGGGATTCACCTGCGGCCCGGATAGCCGGCAATTGTTTTTCCAGTTCCCGACGGGCCAGGTCGAGTTTTTTCGACTCGATGAGTTGTGCCGTTATTCGAGACTTGGCCCTTTCAAAATCACGCCCTTCCGGCAGCTTCTCAAGCTTTTCCAGAATGAAAACCGCTTCATCATTTTGCAAGGTTTCCGAAACCTTGTCGTTCGCTTCGAAGGCACTGAAGGCGAAGGAGCGGGCACCCTGCAAATAGTCGTTCCCCAGGGGAACGGTTTCGCTTTCGGAAAATATTCCGGTTTGGTCGTATTGGTGCGGGGTTCCTTCCACCGCCTTGGCCAGACTTCCCTCGGATAGGGCTTTTAAACGGATTTCGTCCGCGGCCCCCATCAGGCTTTCCACGGTTTCGGTACCCGGCACGATGTCGAGCAGGACATGGCTGACGGATGCGGTTTCCACCCCTTCTTCGACTTTTTTATCATGGAGGAGAATCAGGTGGTATCCGTATTGGGTCAGCACCGGATCCGAGATTTGACCCGGCTCCAGATTGAAGGCGGCTTCGGCGAATTCGGGAACCCAGGCGCTGCGGGGTTGGTAACCTTCGAGTCGTCCGCCGTTCTCGGCGCTGCTCGGGTCGCTGGAATAGCTTTGGGCGATTTCCTCGAAAGATTCGCCTTCGTCCACCACCCGTAGCTTCAAGTCGCGCGCCAGTTCAAGCATCAGGGAGGTGTCTTGGGCCGAAGGTCGGATATCGAACTTTACGAATCCCAGGCGCGCCGCCGGTTCCGAAAAATGGAAGCTGTCGGGATGGGCTTCGAAATGGGCCCGCATTTCGTCTTCGGTTATATCCGCTTCGGTGACGGCGAACGAATCGACCGGGACCCGGTAGAACCGGAATCTGCCTTTGTTTTCGCCCGTGGCGACGGTATGCGCCTGCTCCAACAGGGTCGGATGGATCTGGGCGTTCATGATATGCTGTAATTGGAGCTGGGGAATGACGGTGGACTTCAACTGCATCTCCAATTCCCGCATGGAAATCCGGTCGTAGACGCTGTCCTGGGCCAGCCAATTGCGATAGCGCCCCAAATCGAAGGTGGTGTCGGACAGGAAGGGAGGAAAGGATTCGATTTGTTGGTAGCGGGCCAGATGTTGCGCCACTTCATTGGGGTTGTTCCGCAAATAGCTCTGCATTTCCGGAATGGAAGCATGCAAAGCGTATTGGTTCACGGTCTTTTGCAGGAGCATGGTCTGCACTTTGAAATCGAAAAGGTCGTGGCGCATTTGCGCGATTTGGGCGGCTGACAAGCCCTTTCCGGTGCGGGCTTCCTCGCTTTGCTGGTAGTTCTGCAGCTCTATCTGGAACCGTTGGAGTTGGATTTTCTCACCGTCTACGCTGCCGACATGGTCCATGGAAGCGGTGCCGGTGGCCATTCCGGAGAAGTCCATCATCATCAGGCCCACGACTATCAGCACCAGAAAGGGCAGGATAAACCATTTGGCATTTCTTTTCATCGCCATCAAACTCATAATCACAGGCTCCAGGTCATTGGTTTCGCCGTTTACATCGCCGGATAAAAGTACCAATCTAAACGGCATCCCCTCGAATCTTTCGCATTCAAGGGTAAATGTCCGGACGGGTGAGGCCGACGCAGGCGAATGGAAGACGCCGTCCTCTGGGATAACGGCTAATTTATTAATTTCAAAGGCCTTGCGTCACACCGGAATCCCTTCCGGAGCGGGAAAGTCCGGAAATGAGGATACGGTAGGGTCATGAAGGCTTATGATTTCATCATTGTCGGGTCCGGCATTGCCGGCTTGTCGCTGGCTTTGAGGGCCGCCTCGCATGGCAAAGTTCTGGTGGTGACCAAAAAGCTGAGTTGGTCCGGCTCCACCAACCTCGCCCAGGGCGGAATAGCCTCGGTTATGCACCCGCAGGATTCGCTGGAAAGGCATTACCAGGATACCCTGGACGCGGGCGCAGGACTTTGTCGCGAAGACAGGGTACGACTATTGGTATCGCAAGGTCCCGCCGCCATCGAAAACCTCGTCAATTGGGGGGTCAGGTTCACCAAAAACGGAAAGAAGGAAACGCTGGCCCAGGGGATTCCCTATCACCTGGTCAAGGAAGGGGGGCATTCGAATCAACGTATCCTCCACGCCAACGACCTCACCGGCCACGAAATCCAACGAGCCCTCATGCAGGCGGCCACCTCCGAGCCCAATATCCGTATTCTCGAAAATTATATGGCCATCGATCTCATCACGGCCAAGCATTTGCGCCGGCATAGTCGCAACGGGGGCGACAGATGCCACGGGCTGTACGCCTTGGACACGAAACGAAACCGGGTGGAGGCCCTGCTGGGGGCCGCCACGGTACTTTGCACGGGCGGAGTGGGCATGGTATACAGCCATACCACGAACGATTCGGTATCCACCGGCGACGGAATCGCAATGGCCTACCGGGCCGGAGTGCCCGTCGAGGACATGGAATTCATGCAATTCCATCCCACCACCTTGTACAACCCGGGGCATCCCACCTATCTCATCTCCGAAGCCCTGCGGGGGCATGGAGGCGTGCTGCGTAACCATCGGGGCGAATCGTTCATGGACGGCCTGCATCGATTGAAATCCTTGGCGCCGCGCGACGTGGTGGCCCGGGCCATCGACGCCGAAACCAAGAAATCCGGACATCCCTGCGTCTATCTCGATATGACGGCCTTCACCCGTAAGGCGCTGCAAAAGCATTTTCCCAACATCTTCGCGCATTGCCTGAAAATGGGACTGGATATTTCCCGGGAGCATATCCCCGTGGTGTCGGCCGCGCATTTCATCTGCGGGGGAGTGAAGGTCGACGACAATTCGGCCACCGAGCTTCCCGGTCTTTACGCCGTTGGGGAAACGGCCTGCACAGGGGTGCATGGCGCCAACCGTCTGGCCAGCAACTCGCTTCTCGAAGGATTGGTATTTTCGGAGCGGGCCTTGCGGCATATCACCGGATTGGAATTGCCGCGGCCCCGCAAAGAGGATTTTCGGGAATGGAACAGCTTGGACGTCAAACCGGCGCCGGAAACCATCATTTATTCCCACGCTCTCGAAACCATCCGCTCCACCATGTGGCATTACGTGGGTATCGTGCGATCGGACGAGCGGCTGGCGCGCGCCCGGGAGTTCCTGCGGGTGATCAGCCGGCAAATCCAACACGATTATTGGTCTTTTTCCATGGAACCCGATTTGATCGAATTGCGCAACCTCACTCTCAATGCCGAACTCATCGTGCGTTCGGCGAGCCTGCGCAAGGAATCGCGAGGCCTGCATTACAATCTCGATTATCCCCGGCCTTGGCCGCGCATACGCCATATCACCCTGAGAAAAAGAGCAGGGTGAGGACCCCGGAATGACCGCCGCCGGAATCGGTTTCGCCGAAAGCCTGTGGCCGCTGCTCCTTGTACCTCCGGGCCTCCTGCTGCTGTGGATGCAGTTGCCGAAGGGTTTTTGGCGCGCGGGAAAGACGGGATATCTCCACGGCGGCATTTTCCTCCTCCAGGGAACGGCTCTGTTCCTGTTGGCCTTTTCCCTGTGCGGCCCCGAATGGAGGAGCCTTGCGACCCGGTTTCATCCTCCCGCCGTGATAATCGCCGTGGATGAAAGCGACAGCTTTGCCGGGGGAACCTTTCTGGCGGCCGGAGAAGCGGTGGCTTCGACCTTGAAGCGCCTGCGGGAAGAGTATGCCGGGCGGGGATTCCGGGTTTATGAAACGGCATTCCATGAGCATGCGGAGGCCGAGGCGGAGGGAGGGGCAGGGAGCGATACGACGGGAAAACTCACCGATTTTTCCGCCCTGGAAAAATTTCTCGACACCCTGTCGCTACCCAACGTTCAGGGAGTGCTCCTTTTTTCCGACGGCAGGCATACCCGCGACGGAAGAAACCGCCATGGAAGCCGCTATCCGGTTTACCCCGTAGTGCATTCCCTGGCCGGAGTGGGGGAGTGTCAATTGGAATCCCTGGAATGGTTGGAAGGGGCGAGCGGCAGCGTGGACTCCTTTCAGGTGACCTGGTCTTCCGTCGGCGCAGCTTACGATGAGGCCGACGCTCAAGGGCCCCTTTTGCATTTGCGCGACGGTAAGCACACGCTTTACGAAGGCGTATTGCCCCTCTCTCGGGAGCGTAGCGCCCATGTGCCCCAAACGGTGAGACTGGCTTTGGCGAAACCTTTACAGGCATCCGGCGCGACGTATCCGATTGTGACGGCGGTTTTGACACCCGCCGTGCAGGAACAAAACCTCACATCCTTGAACGACACCATGAAGGTCGCTTCAGCCGGAAGGGGTGGGCTACGCATCAATATGCTGCTGCCCTTTCGCTCTCTGGAAGAGCGGGCGCTGGTCGACGCCTTGCGTCGTTGGCCCGAGGCCTCCGTCAACCTCATCAAGTCCGAAGAGATTTCGGACATCATACCCGGTCCGGGCGAACAGGTTTGGATTTCCGTGGCCAATTTAATGAACTCTTCCGTATTGCGCGCCTATGCAGCCCGGAATGCTTCGGGCATCCTCCTCTATGCTCCCGGCGGATTCGATGTCCGCCTTCAATCCCTGCTGGTCGCTCCCGTGGAGATCCGTTCTTTTTCGGAATCCGCCCTGATGCGGAAAGGCGAAGGCCTTTCCCGATTTTCCGTTCCCGATGGATTGTTATTGGGGAAAATGGCGATAGGCCCCCTTTCGCTGCCATTGGAAGGGGGACATGCCCAGTCCTCCGTGCAGGTGACGGAAGCCGGCCAAAGGGGGGTGTTGTTGGGGACGTTGGAAACCCGGGAAGGGTTTTTCCGGCATTGGGTATTGCCGCGCGCCTGGCCGAGATTTTTCACCAATCGACCGGCCTTCGGTAGTGAGGCGCTATGGCAGGACCTGGTGCAATCGGCGGTTCGCATCGCAGGCAGCCGTCCCGGCATGGCGGAAATGTATTATCCCCGCGAGGTTATCGCCGGTGTTCCCTTCGATATCTCGGGGCGCCTGCCTTCCGGAGCCAAAGGAGTCGCTTCGGAAGCACCCCGTTTGCGGGTGATGTCGGCCGAGGGAGTCGGCGAACATGCGGGAAAGGCAGTGGAAGGGAATGTGGTTTTCCAAAACCTGCGATTACCCGAGGGACGCGTAGGTTTGGAACTGGTTTACGGAGGCGAAGTCGCGGCCCATGACAGTCTGGAAGTGGTATCCAAGCAACGGGTGGAACTGAGCCGCATCGGCTATGATGAGGCCGCGTTGGCCCATATGGCTGCATCGGGCGGGGGGCAGGTGCTTCGGGAATCCGACGGGGCTTTGGCGGTGATTCCGGAGCTGCCGAACGCCGAACTCAGTGAAGTCAGGGAGACGGTTTACCCCTTGTATAACACCGTCGTCCAGGTTCTCCTGGTTTCCTTACTGCTCGCAGGTTCGTGGCTTCTACGCAAGCGCGTTAATCTGGATTAGGCGAACTCTCTAGGTTTGATGGCATCTATTTCCATCAATCCATAGCATTGCCCACCGCCCTTCTATCTCCAAACACTTTATAAACAGGATAGTAACACACATACTAACAGGTATGTTGGTTCCTAAATCGGTCTTTTTGGCCCATAAATTACCTCTTTGGGTGGAAATTCTGAAATTTCCAAAATTACTTCAACTTTTTAGCAAAATCTTTGCGGACACCCGTTGCACGATTATGGGTAGGAATGGTAGATTTTGGGTAAGATTGTGTAAAAAAGAGTCAAAGTGGAAAATACCCCCAGACTGGAATCATTCATTGGAAAAGCAACCGTTGCCATTGATGCCAACGGGCGCACGAATTTTCCCAAGGATTTCCGCAAGGTATTGCCAGACGATGCCAAGGGACAAGTGGTGGTGACCATATCCGAAGGACGTACGCTGGCCTTGTACCCCGTATCGGAATGGAACCGTTACATCGCCTATCTGGACAGCCTCGGCCGGGGGCCGGAAACATCAAAGTTTCGCACCCGCATTACCGCCATGGCCAAGCTGTCGGTTCTCGACGGCCAGAACCGCATATCGCTGACGGACGAACAGATGGCCTATAGCGGCATCAAAAGCGAAGTCACTTTCGTAGGCGACGGCAAGCGGGTGAGGCTATGGTCACCTGAGCGTTACTCCGAACAGATAGAGACCTTGACGGAAGACGAAGAAAAGCAATTCGAGAACTGGTTTTGACGGCGCGCGGCCGTAACTCGGCAGCCGAACGCGGGGGCCGCTCTTGAAGGCCGATTACCACGTGGCGGTCATGGTCGATGAGGTGCTGGACGGCCTGCTCATCGATACGAAAGGAATCTATGTCGATTGTACGCTGGGCGGCGGCGGGCATTTCGGCAGGCTTCTTGCAGGATTGGAACCCGAGGGAATGTTGTTGGGATTGGACAGGGATAGGGAAGCCGTGGAATTGAACCTCGCCAAATTCGCTGATGAACCGCGCGCCCGCATCGCCCAGGCCCGTTTTTCGGAGCTGAAGGCGGCTTGCGGTCGATGGGGCGTATTTCCCGGTTCCGTTACCGGCGTGCTTTTCGATCTAGGCGTCAGCTCGCATCAAATAGACTCGGGACGCCGGGGCTTTACTTTCGCTTCGGGCCATGCATTGGATATGCGCATGAATCAGGGCGAGGGTTCCACCGCCGCGGAATTGCTGCAGGAATGGGATGAAGCCGAATTGGCGCGCATTTTCTGGCGTAATGGCGACATCTCGCAATCGCGGCGGCTCGCCTCGGCGATTAAAACCCGGCTTGCGCAAGGCGCGGCTCCGGACAGCGGATTGCTGCGAGCGGCCGTGGAAGAGGCCGCGGGAGGTTCCCCGGAAAAAAGGAATCAGATGCTGGCACGGGTTTTCCAGGCCATCCGCATGGAAGTGAATCTGGAACTGCCCGAGGTCGAAGCGGGGCTTTCCCAAGCCCTGGAAATGTTGAAGCCGGGCGGGCGCATGGCCGTGCTCAGCTACCATTCGGGCGAGGATCGCCTGGTCAAGGAATTCATGGCCGGGAATGAGCGCGAATGTATCTGCCCGCCGGGATTGCCCGTATGCAATTGCGGAGGCGACCGTCGGAGGCTCAAGCGCATCCAACGCAAGCCCCGTCTGCCCGCGGGGAACGAAATAGCGGCGAATTCCCGCGCCCGCAGCGCCAAGCTGAGAGTGGCGGAAAAGGTTTAGGAGAAGAAGGTTATGAAATTGAGACAGGTATTCGCTTGCATGCTGTTGGCGGGAATTTGCGCCAGTGTTTTCGTCGCCCATGTGTGGAGGCAGAACGCATTCGTGCAATTGACCAAGGATGCGAGCAAAAACGAGCGCGAGCTGGGAAAAATCCGCAATGAAGTGGCTTTGCTCGAATTGCAGGTAAGTGAATTGAAAAAGCTCTCGCGCGTGGAGCGGGTGGCGCGGGAGAAATTCGGCCTGGATTTTCAGGTCACTCCCATCCTGGTGCATGCGGGTTCCAGCGGTGAAGGCGGAGAGGCATCAGCCGCCTTCGCATGGGCTACGAGCCTGTTCGGTAATTTACGCGACCTCGCCGGCATCGGAAACAACGGGAACGGGGAATGGGAAACAAGAGGTTTATAGCCTTAGGCTTGCTATTGGCCATGGCCTGGACGGGAATGCTCGTCCGGGTTTTTTTCGTACAGGTGGTCCAGGCCGAAGAGTACCGGGAATTGGCGCGCAATCAATCCGTGCGCCGCACCATTCTTCCGCCCAAACGGGGCGAAATCCTGGATCGCAACCTCCACAAACTGGTGGTGAATGCGGAAGTGGAAATCGAAGCCGCGCCTTTGACGGGTAAGGAAGGCCGCCGTTTGAATCGCATCTGCTCGCATGGCACCCTCGCCGGCCAGGTGTTGGGCAATGTGGGCCGCGACGGATACGGTTTGCTGGGATTGGAATACGCACTCGATAGGGAATTGCGTGGATCCGACGGCTGGCAATATCAGCGGGTCGACGCACGCCATCGCTTCTACCCCGATTTCGAAGCCAGAAAACAGGAACCCGTCAACGGAAAAACGGTGGTATTGACTTTGGACGCCAAAATCCAAAGCATCGTGGAACATGCTTTGGAAAGGGGAGTTCACAGGGTCGGCGCCCGCAAGGGAGTGGCCGTGGTCGTGGAGCCGTTTTCGGGCGATGTGCTGGCCATGGCCAATTACCCGTTCTATGATCCCAATACCCGTTCCGACGGAGATGCCTGGAAGAACCTGGCGGTTACCATGGTCTATGAGCCGGGTTCGACCTTCAAGATGGTCACCGCGGCGGCGTTGGTGGAGCAGGGGGAAATCGCGCCGGGGGATAGCCTCGACGCCGAAGGCGGAACGTACCGGCTGGCGAATCAAATCATCCGCGATACCAAACCCTATGACCGTCTGTCATTCCGGGACGCGATGGCATACAGCAGCAATATCGCCTTCGCCAAGGCTTCGGTGCTTATCAAGCCTCCGGACTTCTACCGGTACATTCGCAGCTTCGGATTCGGCATAAAAACCGGCATCGGATTACCCGCCGAGGAAGGCGGAAGCCTCAAGCCGGTGAGCGAGTGGAGCGGGCGTACCCAGGGCACCATGGCATTCGGGCATGAAATATCGGCGACCCCCCTACAGGTGACCATGGCCTTCGCCGCCGTCGCCAACGGCGGAATGTTGATGAAGCCGCGCATCGTGAAAGAGTGGCTCGATGCCGACGGCCGTCAGGTGCGGGCGGAGGAGCATAAGTCGGTCAGGCGCATTCTTTCTCCGGAAACCGCGGCGCAAATCAAGGATATGCTGGCGGCGGTGGTGGAATACGGCACGGCTATGGATATCCGGTCGGATCGGATTTCCATCGCCGGTAAAACGGGTACCGCCGAAAAAATAGATCCGGAAACCGGCAAATACCTCAAGGGAATCTTCCACTCCTCCTTTGTCGGCATGATTCCCGTCGACCGGCCCCAATACGTATGCCTGGTATTGATAGACGAACCCACGCAACTGAAATACGGCGGACAATCAGCGGCGCCGGTATTCCGGGAAATCACCGATCGGCTCATGGCCAGACCCGAATTCGAATTGGGACGCTTGGCTTCGATGGCTCCGACAGCTCCGGAGGATTCCGTGGTAATGCCCGATCTCGTAGGGTATCCGCCCGAAGACGGGGAGCGCATGTTACGGCAATTTTCCTTCCAAGCGATTTGGGAAGGCAGGGGCAACCGGATATTCCACCAAACTCCCCGAGCTGGAACCAAAGTGGCCTTGCGTGACACCTTGAGATTGGAGCTGGGCTACCTCGACGCCAGATCCATGCCCGATGTCAAGGAATTGACCATTCGCGACGCATTACTCAAACTGAAAAACCTCGGATTGAAAGTGGAATATACTGGGAACGGCAAAGTCATCGATCAGATTCCCGCTCAAGGGGAATTGGTGGAGCCCGGCCAGAAATGCGTGCTGGTACTGGATTGGGTGGGATGATGATTTTGCGCGATCTGCTCAGGCTTGTTGGAATCGACGCGAAATCCGGGACGGATGTCGCGGTAGGGGCTTTGCGCGTGGATTCGCGCAAGGTGAAGGCCGGGGATGTATTCATGGCTTATCCCGGCGCGGCTTTCGACGGTCGGCATTTTATCGACGAAGCCTTGGACAAGGGAGCGGCAGCCGTATTGACCGAACCGGGCGGAGTCGCGAGTGGAAACCGGCCTCTTATCGAAGTTCCGGGATTGTCGGGCAAGGTGGCGGAGCTGTTCGACGCCTGGTACGGATTTCCCGCCCGCGACTTGCAGTGCGTAGCCGTTACGGGAACCAATGGGAAAACCACAACGGCCCTGTTGTCGGCCTCGATTTTGCAAGCGGCCGGCCGCAAGCCCATGTATTTCGGCACCATCCATTACGACATCGGCGGGGAGATTCTACCGGCATCGCTAACCACTCCGGGTCCGGAAGAGTTTTACGCCCTGTTGCGTAAAGGCGTGGATAAAGGCTGCGATGCGGTGGTCATGGAGGTGTCGTCGCATTCGCTGCACCAAAACCGTATCGCCGGCATGGCGTTCGACAGAGCCCTGTTCACCAATCTTACCCAGGATCACCTCGACTACCATGCGGACATGGAATCCTATTTCCAAGCCAAAAGCCTGTTGTTCTCCCGCCATCTGCGTGCCGGAGGCCAGGCGGTGATCAACCTGGACTCGACCTACGGAGCGCGGTTGGTAAAAGAAATGGGACTATCGTCGGTTACCTTCACCCAAACCCCGGCGGAAACCGCCGATATCAGGCTTTTGGACAGCAGCCTCTCACTCGAAGGCACCCGGTTCCGCGTGGCGGCTCCCGGAGGCGAGGCGGAGTTCTCGTCCTGCCTGGTGGGACGCATCAATCTGGAAAATCTCCTCGGCGCGGTTTCGCTGGGATTTTCTCTGGGCATGGCCACGGAAACCATTGCGGAAGGTATCCGTAACGTTACCGTACCCGGGCGCAATGAAATCTTGAAACTGAAAAATGGAGCCTTCGCCGTAATCGATTACGCCCATACTCCCGATGCGTTGGAACGCGTATTGCGCAGTCTTAAGCCTTTGACTCCGGGAAGGTTGGTATGCCTTTTCGGATGCGGGGGGGATCGCGATCGCGGAAAGCGTCCGCAAATGGGGCGGATTGCCGAAGATAATGCCGACATTACGGCGGTTACCAGCGACAACCCGCGCACTGAAGATCCTGACACCATAATCCGTGAAATACTTTCGGGAATGCAAAAACCGGAAGCGGCCGTCGTGGTAAGCGATCGCAAAGCAGCCATAAGCCGATGCTTGGCGATGCTGGGGGCCGGCGATTGTTTGCTTATTGCCGGTAAGGGCCATGAAGACTATCAGATTATCGGCAAGGAACGACGCCATTTCAGCGATCGCGAGCAGGTAATCGGCTGGATGGCGGAAACTTTGTCCACGGGAGTGAGTGATGGAACTTAGCCTTTCGTCGATGGCGGAGTTGCTGGGAGCCACTGTGGTGGGCAAACCCGCCGGACGCAGGAAACATATTGAGATATGCACCGACAGCCGGAAACTCCGGCCCGGACAGGTTTTTTGGGCCCTCAAGGGCGACAATTTCGACGGACATCAATTCGTGGAACAGGCTTTCCACCAAGGAGGATACGCGGCCGTGATCGATCAAACCTTCGCTGAAACTAAAACATTCACAATTCCGGTGTACGTGCCGGTAGAAGATACGAATGCGGCTTTGCTGGCATTGGGTAAGGGCTATGCGGCCAAATTCCGCATTCCCAAAATCGCCATCACGGGGTCCAATGGCAAAACCACGACCAAAGAAATGGTGTCGCGCATCCTGTCGATGCGGGGGAAGACTTTAACCACCCAGGGGAACCTGAACAACCAAATCGGTGTTCCGCTTACTCTATTCGAACTGAAGTCGAATCATGACTATGCGGTAATTGAAATGGGAACCAATCATCCGGGTGAAATTCGCGTGCTTTCCGAGGCGGTGCAGCCATCCCTGGCTGTGATTACGAATATCGGCTATAGCCACCTGGAGCATTTCATCACCAAGGAACGCATTCTGGAGGAAAAACATTCCATCGTTTCGGGATTGCGCGACAAAGGGGTTCTCGTCCTGAACGTGGATGACC
>CAYNXV010000065.1:0-17017 GCA_964401245.1 uncultured Bifidobacteriales bacterium
CCCGTGACCTCTTCCTTACCAAGGAAGTGCTCTACCGCTGAGCTATTTGGGCCTGCACTCTATTACAGACGGGGAAGGCGGATTGGAGCGAGCTAACGGACTCGAACCGTCAACAGCCACCTTGGAAGGGTGGTACTCTACCAATTGAGTTAAGCTCGCCCAAATCCGACTTCACCGTCTTTCTCTTCACCGCCAATGCTCGCTTGCTATGCCTTAATTAACTGGGCCGAGGTGGGTTCGAACCACCGTAGGCGTAAGCCAGTGGATTTACAGTCCACCCCCATTAACCACTCGGGCATCGACCCAGGTAATTAAGGCCTGGTTTCAAGCGCCTTACCCCGAGGACCCGGCCATGACCGGACCCAAGAGTAAGCCAACGATAGGATTCGAACCCACGACCTACTGATTACAAATCAGTTGCTCTACCAACTGAGCTACGTTGGCGCGATCGGACTTCCTACCTCTTACAGGCGAAGTTTCTCCCCAAACGCTCCACCCGAACAAACGGGCATGAAAATGCGCATAGAGGCAACCAATTTAACCTTCCGCCTTCTCGCCTGTCAATTTAAAATTTTTGCGGTATCAAGTTCAAAGGGGCGCCAGGAATCAGGGCGTTTTGGAACCCCAAGCACCCGGGCCGGCAGGCCTCGCCCTCGAAATCGCTGAAATCCGCTCCGAAAGACTGGGATGCGAATAATGGAAGAAGCTATACCAGGGGTGGGGAGTGAGATTGGACAAATTCTTTACGGAGAGCTTGACCAGTGCCGATTCCATCGCCGGGGCATCGCTGGTGGTCGCCAAGGCGAACCGATCCGCTTCGTATTCGTATTTCCGTGAGAAGTAGTTTCTCAGGGGGGTGAGGACGATACCAGCCGATGAGAAAAGCACAAAAAGCAGAAAAAGCCCGACATGGGGAATCGGTTCCGCGAACCCGAAGGCGCGATAGAGTGGCGGCCAATCGATTACGACCGCCATCAGGTAAAGGAAAGCCGTCAGCGAAAGCACAGAGGCAAGCAGGCTCTTGTATATATGCCGCAATTTGTAATGCCCGATTTCATGGGCCAGCACGCCTTTAATCTCGGCATTCTCCATTTGGGACAACAACGTGTCGAATAATACGATGCGGCGCATGCGGCCGAAACCGGTGAAGTAGGCATTGGAGTGCAGGCTTCGGCGACTGCCGTCCATTACATAGATGTCTTTCAAGGGAAAGCGGAGCTTTTCCGCCAAATCCAACAGTTCGCCCTTCAACCCGCCCTCTTCAAGGGGACGGAAACGATTGAACAACGGAGCTATGTAGGTGGGATAGATGACAAGCAGCACGATTTGCATGGCCGTCAGAAATATCGCCACCCACATCCACCAAAGATCCCCCGCCGCCCGGAGAAAGCCCAACACCACATAGAGCAGGGGTACGCCCAGAAAGAGGGACAGCAGCCACTCCTTGCCGATGTCGATAATATAGGTACCGGGCGTCTGGGTATTGAACCCATGGCGTCCTTCAACAGCGAATGTTTCGTACCACGCAAACGGCAGGCTGAAAAGACCTTGCCAAGCCGCGATCACAACCAGAAAAGCCACCCCTTGGGAAAGGGGGTTGTCGACAAAATCCTGTAAGAAGGACTGGAGCCAGGGGAGTACTCCGGAAAAAAGCAGAAAAACCAAAAACACCGTGCCGGCCAGCTGCGTCAGGCGCTGGAACCGAAGCTTGTCGAGCGTATAGGCGCGACTGCGGTGATAGGTAGGGGCGTCGAGCCGATTCCTTACGAACTCGGGAACGTCCACGCGGGAAGCCACTGTCCGGGCGTTGAGGTGGTTCAGGAGCAATTCCCAAATCGTCCCCAAAGCCAACAGACTCAGAACCGTCATGAGAATCGCCGCTTCAATTTCCATTTCTCCCAATATAAAATCACTTGGGATAGGCACGGAAACCGCTTTGCCCGAGTACATTATGGGCATGAATCGAATTTCCCATCGGTACCGGGCCATAACCATCGGCCCTTTGGTCGTAATAGTCCCGATTCTCCTATCCGCCTGCACGGCTCCTCCAGTGCGTTTCAATTGCCGAGCCATCGAAATGCGCATGCAATCCAGCGATATGAGCGAAGATCAGCGCCGCTTCGCCGAAATGGAATGGGAGGCCTGCCGGGAGGAATTGCGTCAGGCCGAAGCCAACGACTCGCTGAATTGGGAAAAGACCCATGAAAGTTTTACCCCCGAGGAATGAATCCCATGGACCCTGAATCGGGTATGCCGCGGGTCGACCCTGCCATACTCCCACGACCCCTGCTGGAAATAGCCGATGCCCTGAACGCTCAGGGAGGAAAGCTTTATCTGGTCGGAGGCTGGGTTCGCGACTTTTTACTGGGTCGCGTGTGCCACGATTACGACCTCGAAGTTTACGGCATCGATATGGAGGGCCTCTTTCGTATCCTCCACCCTTATGGCAGCCCCAATCTGGTCGGCAAGGCCTTCGGGGTAATCACCCTTTCGATTCAAGGGAGCAATTACGATTTCGCCTTTCCGCGCACGGAGAATAAAACCGCGCCCGGGCATAAGGGTTTCGAGGTGACCCATGACCCCAATTTGACTTTCGCGGAAGCCTCCGGCAGACGCGATTTCACCGTGAACGCCATGGGATTGCAGGTGCCCGGGATGACGCTCGCGGATTATCATGGCGGTTACCGGGATTTACAGGCCAAACTGCTGCGCCATGTCTCTCCCGCCTTCGGCGAAGATCCCTTGAGGGTTCTGCGCGCCGTGCAATTCGCCGCACGCCTGGAATTCGACATCCACCCCGAAACCCGGGAGCTATGCCGTTCGCTTTCCTTGGATGAACTGCCTGCCGAGCGCCTATTCGGAGAGTTCAAAAAGCTGTTGCTTAAAGCGAAAAAGCCTTCCATCGGGCTGGAATGGATGAGGCGGCTCGGATTGCTCCGCTATTTTCCCGAACTGGCCGCCCTAATCGACGTGCCCCAGCAGCCCGAATGGCATCCCGAGGGAGACGTCTGGGTGCATACTCTGATGGTGGTCGACGAAGCGGCCCGAATTCGGGATGAGACCGATGACGGCGAGTTCCATCGGTTGGCCCTCATGCTGGGTGCGTTATGCCATGACCTGGGAAAGCCGGAGTGCACTTCATTTGTCGACGGAAAATGGCGCAGCCCCGCCCATGACGTCCGCGGGGAGAGGCCGACCCGATCCTTTTTGGGACGTATCACACGCGAGACGGCGCTAATCGAGGAAGTGGTGGCCTATGTGCGCGAGCATTTGCGTCCCGCCCTGCTCTACAACGCCCGCGACGAAATCAAGCCGGGAGCGATTCGCCGCCTTTCGCTGCGGGTGGACATCGAGAGGCTGGTCCGCGTGGCCAAGGCCGATCATTTCGGCCGCACCACCGCCGAAGCCCTGGCCCGCGAATTCCCCGCGGGCGAATGGCTTTTGGAGCAATCGCGGAAACTGAACGTGCTGGAGGCCAAACCCATGCCCTGGCTAACGGGCAAATATCTGCTCTCGTTGGGGCTTGCACCGGGACCGGCCGTGGGCGCGATTATCCGGGAAAGCTTCGAGTTGCAATTGGAGGGCGAAATCGCTTCGCGCGAGGAGGCCGAAGCCTGGGCGCAAAGCCGGGTCGAGGCGGAAAAAGCGGGCGGCTGACCAGCCGGTTCTTCACACCTCGCAGATGAAGCGCCCGGTATAGGGCGCGAAAAACCGTTTCAATTCAACCACCATATCCTCGGGTGAAAGCTCGCGCAAGTATTCCCATTCGCGGTTGCCGGGGAGCCGGTCCAGGCGGTCGGTCTTGCTGAGGTAACCTTTGAAATACAGGTCCGCGGCGGGAACTGCCGGAGGGCCCGCCATTTCGTCCGGCAGCAGAAAAACTTTATTGTAGTCGAGCGCGATGAGCCGATAGCCTTTTTCGCGGGCCAGGCTTTCGAGCATGCACAGGCTTTGGCCGTAGAAAGGATCCCCCGACCAGCGGTAATCGGGATCGAAACGCACGGAAAAACGCACGGGCGGAGGGATTTTCTCGTTGATTTTTGCGCAAATGAGCGACGGACGGAACCGGTTCAATATCGCGCGCAGGACTTCATGGTCGTAACCGTCTATGTCGAGGCTTAAAAACCCGAATAGCCGGGGCACTTCATGTCCAGCCAAAAGCGAAACCACGGCATCGGGAGTGGCGCGCGAGCGGCTCAGCGCCACGTCCTGGAATTGCCGGTAACGGTAGGCCATACGGGCGAAGCGCTCCGGATCGCATTCCACCGAAAGCCCTTCCCATCCCTGCTGAAAAAGGAATAGGGAATTCGAATCGGCTTCACCGTCTCCCGCGCCGATATCCACGCAATAACGGCGGATACGCCCCAAGACATCCAATTGCCTTTGCACAACGGCCTGCTCTTTGGACTGGGAATCAACCGCTCCGGACAAGCCTTTGGGGCGTACCCGGCGCAATTCGAGACCGGCTTCATTCAGGGTGTTTTGCAGGAGATTCCGTAAAGGCCGTGATACGTTCACGGAAAGAGTCTACACCTTTAGGCGCCGCAGGCGCAAGAAATCCGGACCTTGCGGCAAGGTAGTGACAAAACGACAGGGAGCCCGCCGCCTTTGGGAATTACCATTCAAGCAGAATTCCGAAACGACTGTACCAGCCGCCCGGGTTCGCCTGCGCATAAGATCGCTCATATCCCCCCAGGACAAGCAGGCTGGAGCGACGGCCGTTCTTGATGTCCAGCCCGCCGCCCAGGCGCCACAGAAAACCGGAGGCCGTATCGGCCAGCGCATAGCCGAACTCTCCTTTGACCAGGGGAAGGAGGGTGCGACCCAGGGGGATTCTTATCAGGGCGGCGGCCATAAGGGGAATGGAGGATGCGCCGGCGCCGGTGCCCTGGCCCGCCTCGAATCCCAACAGGGTCTGCTCGTCGAATTTGCCGTATACGCCCACCGAATACCCCAGGGCGATATTTCCGAAGCCGTCGGTGGACTGGGTTCCGAGAGTGCCCGTTACCGCGCCTCCCGCCCAAGCGCCGGAGAGCAACAACAGGAAGAGAGCAATGGTTTTACGGGATGTACTCATTGACCACGCGGGGCGAAGTCGCGCCTTTGGATCGGGAAAGCGTGCCGTTGGCCGAATGAACGCCATTTGCCTTGGCGCCGAAGCCGTTGGTATGGGACGAATCGCCTTGGCCGTTGGGGGTGCCGTTGATGGGAGCCGGAGCGGAATCAAAGGAGGGCGCCGAGGCGCGTTCGATGCGTTCCCACATTCCCGTTTTTTCCGCTCCCTTGCGTACCATAATCGCCTTGAGCATTCCCGCCAATAGCGCCACGTTCATGGATACGAAGTAGAAGGGAATCAGGAAGAGTTTGGAGCGGTGGCCCCGGGCGTTACGCCAATAGCCTATGCCGGCAGCGGCATAAAAGGATACCTGCAAGGCCAGCAGGGAAGCATACAGGGCTCCGTGGGTGGCCAGCACGAAGTTGGTGAATAACAGGGCGATGAGGATAAGCGGCGCCATCCATCGCAACAACTTGTGCGAAAAGAACCCATACGCGACCAGACCGTGCCAAGGATTCAGTAAAGGCAGGTAGCGCGGCAAAAGGTTGAAGTTGGCTTGGCTGATACGCACCTTGCGATGGAACTCGCCGTATTTTTCCAGCGAAGTCTCTTCGCTACCTATGGCCTGAGGCTCGTAAATGGCGGACTTTCCTGCCAATAATACCCGAGTGGTGACGAAAAAGTCGTCCATGGCCACCTTGTCCACCGGAATTTGTTGGAACAATTCCTTGCGGATGGCGTAGATGCCGCCGTTGGCGCCGATGACAATACCCAACCGACCTTCCAATTTCTTGATTTCGGATTCGAAATTCCAGTAAATGCTTTCGCCGATACCCAGAGCCGATTTGCCGCTGTCGTGCAAAATGAGGCGGCCGCATACGCATCCTACGCCGGGATCGTTGAAGGGCGCCAACAGTTTTTGCAAGGCGTTTTTAAGCAACATGGTATTGGCGTCGCAAAAAACCAGGATTTCACCCGTGGCCTCCGGTACGATGCGGTTGAGCACGGAAGCCTTGCCGCCACGCTCTTCCAATTCAATCAACCTTACGTCGTCCCGGTATTTGCGGATGATTTCGTTGGTCCGGTCTGAGGAGGCGTCGGAGCCGATAAGGATTTCGAGATTGCGGCGGGGAAATTCGAGTTCGAAGCAATTGCGGATTTTTTCTTCGATGACCTTTTCTTCGTTATGGGCGGCGATGACCAGGGACACTTTATATTTGTGGGAATGGCCGAAACGCCGTGGAAGGGCGAAGAAAAAGTGCAGAATCGGCAAGGAGAGAGGATAGAGGAAATAGGTGTGCACCAGCAAGCCCACCCCGATCCAGAAAATCGCTTCCAGCATTACGATGCTTTCTTAATGAAATCCTCGAAAGTTTCGTTTCTCTCCCGCGCTCCGGAGGAGATATAGGTCAATAGCTTCAACATCATATCGGGTTCGGCATAGGAAGGATAGGAACCGATGATTTCCCCCTTGGAATTGAGAAAAAGCAAAGTGGGAAAGCCCGAAACCCCCCATTTACCGGCCAATTGGCGCATGCTCTGCTTGGAGCCTTTCCATGAAACCTGGGATTCGCTTTCGGCGTTGAGCTTGACGCTGACGAAGTTCTTTTTCAATTCCTTGACTACCGCGTTATCGCGGAGGGTTTTCTGGTCCAGCATGCGGCAATAGCCGCACCAATCGGTATAGACCGAAATGAAACCGTATTTACCCTCCTTCATGGCCGCGGCCATGCCGGCGTCGAATTGCTTCCATTCCACGCCCGGGCCGGGTTGGGCGAACGCGCCGGCGCACAACAGCAATAAAGTCGCCGCGAGGGTTTTCAACATATCAAAGCGCGCTTTCGAGCTTTTCGGCGATTTTGCCCTTGGGATAGGCGCCTACGAGCTGCTGCACCACTTCGCCGTTCTTGAAGAAAAGTAAAGTGGGAATGCTGCGTATTCCGAATTTGGTGGCGATATCGGGAGCATCGTCGGTGTTCAGCTTGGCCACTTTGGCCTTGCCTTTGAATTCATCGGCGATTTCGGCAACGATGGGGCCGACCATGCGGCAAGGACCGCACCAGGGAGCCCAGAAATCCACCAGCACGGTGCCCTGGTATTGCGCTACCTCGGATTCGAAATTACCGCCGGAAAGTTCCACTACGTTTTCAGATGCCATCGTTTACCTCTTTACTCGGTGTTATTTTGAAATTTTCCATGCTCCGGACCACCCCGTCCTGAAAACTTTTCCAGGCAGCCGGCTCTTGCGACAATTGGTTGAAGAGTTGGGTGAATTCTTCAGGCGTTACCTCGTAGCGGGCCAGAATAGCCCTCCGGATTTCATTGGCCTTTTCGAGATCTCCCTGATACGCCGTCGTCGCCAACTTAAGCTCAACGTACAAATCTACAAACTTGGACTCCGGAACAAATTCCTTTTGCCGGCACCCCAGGATAAGGAATAACCACAGGCCTATGCAGGCCATTTTTTTTATAGTACGTCCGGTTATCAGGGGTGTCAACGCAAAATCCCGCCAATTTCTTCCAACTTACAAACCCCTAAACCCGAAAGCGACCTTAACAACCCCTGAGGTTTTTGAGTTTGGGGGCTTGGGTTCGGAAAGGAACCGGGAAGGGACGCCTCACCCCTCATTTTTCCGAGTCGGCTCCCTTTGCTGAAACAAGGCGCGAGCGTATTCGGCGCGCCGAAAAGGTATCAAGTCATCGGCGCCTTCCCCTACTCCTACCCAGATTACCGGTAATCGAAACTCGCGGCAAATGGGGAGAATCGATCCGCCTTTGGCGGTGCCGTCCAACTTTGTGACGATAAGACCGTCGAGCTTAACGGCCTCGTCGAAACCTTTGGCCTGATTGATGGCATTTTGCCCGGTATTTCCATCGATGACCAGAAGGCTCTCATGGGGCAAATCGGGATCGTGTTTGCGCAGGACCCGAACGAGTTTTTTCAACTCTTCCATGAGATGGGTTTTATTATGAAGCCGGCCCGCCGTATCGATTATCAATACGTCGATGTTGCGGGCTTTGGCGGCCGCATAGGCGTCATAGGCCACCGAAGCCGAATCCGAACCTTCGGCATGTTTCACCACTTCGGCTCCCACCCGATTCGCCCATACTTCGAGCTGTTGGATGGCGCCTGCCCGGAAGGTGTCGCCCGCCGCCACCATGACCTTTTGGCCTTGTGCATGAAGTCGATGGGCCAATTTGCCGATGGTGGTGGTTTTGCCCGCCCCGTTGACTCCGATAACCAGCATGACATGGGGCTTGTGCTTCCGTTCCCAGACATAATCCTCGGGCAGAAGGCTTTCGGCGGTTTCGGCCATGTATCCAAGCAAATGGTCCGTATCGGTGTCGCGACCCCAGGCCTTTTCGCGCACCCCGTCGATGATGCGTCCGGCCACCTCGAAGCTCAAATCGGCCGCCAGGAGTTTTTCCTCCACCTCTTCGAGGGCGGCCTCGGTCAATTCGCCCTTACCAAAGGCTCCGCGGAGTTCGCGGACCATATTGTCGCTGGATTTGCTCAACCCTTTGGCGATTTTATCGAAAAAACCCATTGTGCCCCTAATATACATATAGGGGGTTCGCAGCCGGAGGAGGGAGAGGTCAGCCGGAAAGGCTTTGCCCGAAGGCGTCGATTTCGGCTTCTTGGCCCAACAGCCATTCTCCGAAAAGCACCAGCTGTTCTACGGGAAGATTCGCTTCCTGTAAATAAAGTTCATCGGTTTCCGGCTCCGCGGCCTTGGGATGGATGGTCAGCCGGAATCCATGGCAAATGAGATTGGCGATGTGCACGATAACGGTTTTACGGTAATAATCCCCGCTCGACTCGGGATGGTGGTGATCAGCGATGGCATGGCGCAAATCGCCGGGGAAATTCCAGCGGGAAGCGATGACTTCTCCCAATTGCGCATGATTGAAGCCGAAAACCTTTTCTTCGGCTTTTTCCAGGGTGAGCGCGCCCGATTCCAATTCGTTTTCGACCCGGGGAAACTCTCCGGACGCGATGATGAACAAAACACCCAGGTCATGCAGGAGACCCATGCTGAAAAACTCCTCCTCCTCCTGGCGCGAATAGGTGCGATAGGAGCGGGCGATATGCCGGGAGAGCAGGGCCACGGCGTAAGAATGCCGCCAGAAGAGGGTCCATTTGGGAGAAGGCGGTTCGGTCAGGGTGGCGGCCAAAGCGAGTTGAGCCACGTTCTGGTTTCCCAGGCGCACGATGGCGGCCTTCAGCGAGGAGATGGTGCGCGGAGTGCCGAACAGGGCGCTGTTGGCGGTTTTGAGCACCCGGGAACAAAGAGCCGGCTCTTTTTCCAGGGATTTGACGAGAGTTTCGGCTGAACACATGGGATCGCGCAAAACCTGCAGGGTTTCCGAAATCAAAACGGGATTCTTGAATTGGGATTCGTGCAGTTCGAAGAATTGTTCGGGGGTTTGGACGGGAGTCTCTTTCATGTTATGCGCCAGGCTGCTTTCCAGTCGGCGGATTGCCTCCGCCTAATCGGCTTCGATAAGTGCGAAAAAGGGCTCGGCCTCCTCGAGCTGTTTATCCATATCGGCTTCGATTTCCTCAAGAGTCGGCCCTAAATCCGCCAGCAGCTTTTCCGCATCCGGGTGCAGGGGTCCGAAAGGCTCCTCATCCATGCAACCGATGCCCTTTTTATGGCAAAGGAAATTGGCCGTGTGGATAAGCAGGGCCACATCGACATGTTCTCCCGCATCGCTGGGGAGATGGTGAAATTGAATGGGCTCGCGCAATTCATTGGGCATTTGCCATTTTTCAATGAGCATGGCGCTGATATCCGCGTGCGTGAGGCCCAACATGGACTTTTCGAGCTGATAAAGCGGAACACCCTGCTTGCGCGCCTCCGCGATTACGGGCAGATAATCCTCGCCGGCGAATTGCTCCAGAATGAGTTTGCCCACGTCGTGAAGCAGCCCGGCGCTGAAGGCGATTTCAACGTCCACCATTTTCTTGCGTCGGTACATCTGGGCCAGCATACGTGAAGTCATGCCCACCATGAAGGAATGCTTCCAGAACGACTTACGGTCGAAGCCGGTTTTATCGGAGCGTCCGGGAAACAATTTGACCACCGAGGCAGACAGCACCAAGCTGCGCACGGTGTTGTAACCTAGGATGACGATGGCCGAGTTGACCGAAGAAATGGTGCGGGGAATTCCGTAAAAGGCGGAGTTGGCCAGACGCAGCACCTTGGAGGTGAGCGCCAAGTCCTTGGAAATGAATTTGGCGATGTCTTCGGCGCTGGAATTGGGATCGTTCACCAATTGCATGACCTTGGCGGCGATGGTGGGCATGGTGGGAAGCTGCCCCATCTCCTGGATGATTCGGCTATAGCGTTGCGGGAGATTTTCCTCGGACATGATGCAGGCCGCCTCTGATTTTCGAAAGGAATCCGGGTGTTCCCGCAATTGTAGCATGGAACCCCGGCGAAAGAAAAGGGGCTTTTATAGGCCTAATGGGGTCCGGTTTAAAGGCGGTTGTCGACGATGTCCACCAAACCGTACTTTTTGGCCTCCTCAGCCGTAAAGAAGCGGTCTCTATCGGTGTCCAGCTCGATTTGCTCTTCGGAAACCCCGGTATGATGCGACAGGATGCGGTTCAGGGTTTGGCGGACCCGCACCATTTCCTCGGCCTGGATTTGGATGTCCGAAGCCGGCCCGAACATCTGTCCGGCAATCAGGGGTTGGTGGATCATGACGCGCGAGTTGTTCCAGCTGACGCGTTTGCCCTTGGCACCGGCGGCCAAAAGCACGGCTCCCATGCTGGCGGCCTGGCCGCTGCAAATGGTCACCACATCTGACTTGACGGCTTGCATGCAATCGTACACCGCCAATCCGGAGGAAATGACTCCGCCGGGGCTATTGATGAAAAACAGGATATCCTCATTATTCAGGGAATCCAGGTAAAGCATCTGCTTCACGATTTTTTCCGCGGACTCGTCGTCGACCTGCGACCACAGGAATATTTTACGGGTCTTGATGAAGGATTCCGCAATTTCCCGCGCCAAGGGGGGAGCGCCTTCCTCTTTCTCTTTTTCCTTTTGCAGACTCGGATTCATGTCGCGCCGTTCTTTCTGATGGGATGGATAAGGATCCACAGTGTACTACTCTATTCTTTCATCATAAATAGAAATTAATGACCGGGGCGGGCAAGACCTTCGCCGGTTACGACTGGACCCTTTGCCAGGTGACTCCTTCGGGGCTGTCTTTGAGTACAATGCCCCGGGCCCGGAATAGGTCGCGAATTTCGTCGCTGCGCTTGTAGTTCTTGTCGCGACGAGCCTGCAAGCGCTCTTCGAACAAGGACTGCAAATCCTCCGGAAGCGCTTCACTGTCGACGGCTGCGTCGGGAGTCAAAAGACCCAGCCCCAGCACGCGATCGAAGCGCGCGGTCAGGGCTGCCTTTTCGCTGTCCGGGAGATCGACGTCCTTCAACATGAGGTTCAATACCGCCAAGGCCTGGGGCAGATTCAAGTCGTCGTAAACCGCTTCGCGAAACCTTTCTTCCCAGGCAACGGCCGTCTCGGAATTCCAGGCTCCCACTGAGCCGCTCAAAGCCGCGGTTTTCCGGCGCAGATGGCGCAACGAATCACGGGCCGTGGCCAGGCCTTCCCAGCTGAAATTCAAATAATTGCGGTAATGAGCCGTCAAACAGAAGTACCGGAAATCCATGGGGGAAAATCCCCTATCCAAGGTGGATTGAAGGGTGATGAATTCGCCGGAGGACTTGGACATTTTGCCGCCGCCGCCGTCTTCGTCGGATTTTTGCAGCAGCCAGCCGCCGTGCAGCCAGTAGCGCGCGAAGGTTTTGCCCGTGGCGCATTGCGATTGCGCGATTTCGTTGGTGTGGTGCACGCGTATATGATCGACGCCGCCGCAATGAATGTCCAGAGTATCACCCAGGAATTTGAGCGCCATGGCGGAGCATTCCACATGCCAGCCGGGGAATCCCTTGCCCCAGGGGGATTCCCATTCCATGGCGCGTTGCACGTCGCCTGGGGAAAACTTCCAGAGCGCGAAGTCGGTGAGGTTGCGCTTGCCTTCCACCATGCCGATGCGCGCGCCGGCCTGCATCCCCTCGATATCGAGGCCGGCGAAATCGCCGTAGGCGGGAAATTTCGCGGTGTCGAAATACACGCCGTCGCCCTCGATTACATAAGCGAAGCCCTTGGCTTCGAGCCGATGGACCAGATCGATTTGCTCGGGAATATTGTCGGTGGCCTTGGTCCACTCCGACGGCGGGAGCAGGCCCAGCCTTTCCCAATCCTTCTGAAAGGCCCGCGTATAGAAATCCGCGGTTTCCCATACGCTTTTACCTTCGCGGCGCGCGCCTTTTTCCATCTTGTCTTCGCCGGTATCGGCGTCGGAGGTGAGATGGCCGACATCGGTGATGTTGACCACATGTTGCACATTGTATTCGGCGTATTCGAGCACGCGCCGCAGCAAGTCCTCGAAGACATAGGTACGCAAATTGCCGATATGGGCGAAGTGGTAGACGGTGGGTCCGCAGCAATAGATGCGCACCAATCCGGGGGTCAAAGGGGCGAACTTCTCCTTGCGACGCGAAGGGGTATTGTAGAACTGTATTTCCGGATTCATGGTCCGCCAAGGCTGGGATGGGACGGAAGAAAGGCGCCCGCGGGCCCCTCTTCAGAAGGTGGGGGCCGGAGTCGGGGGCGGCCATCTAAACGCCGGGTAAATATAAGAAATAGGAAATTCAGGGGACGGCTATTGGGGTTTTCCCAGCAACGTAATGTACATGACCCCCATGGAAAGCGGCAGATCGAGCAATTCGTTGACCTTGTCGTCGTAATATCCGCCGATACCGCTGGATCCCAGGCCGCTATGCACGGCCCAGAGGTTGATGCGCTCCCCGATTTGACCCGCTTCGAGGCCGATATATCGGTATCCTCTGTCGCCATAAACCTGGGTCAGACCGTCCAGGTCGCTGGAATAGACCAGCAGGCAGGCGCTGTCCGACGCTAATTCCTGGCCGAGGCAGATTTGCAGGGCTTCTTCGCGGAAATCCCCCAGCCTTTGCGGGGCCATTTCGCCGGTTTGGGGAATATAATGGTATACGCCCTGTTCCATACCTTCGACATTGAGAACGATAAGATGGAATTCCAACCGGTCGGGCGCGAGCCGCCAGGGATCGGGCATGGCCCGGAAGGAATGGGATAGCACTTCGCGCAGGATAAGGGGATCGACGGCTTCTCCGGAGAATTGACGGCAGCTTCGCCTTTGCACGATGGTGCGCAAGGGATTATAACCGGTTGCCTTGAAGTCCGGCAGTCCGCTTATCTGGCCCTCAGGAAGCAGCCGCGTCTTGTCGGAAAAGATTCTCTCGCAATTGTTCTGCTGCACCTGCATGGGATCGCCCGGCGAGGTATGCTTGACCGCTTCGTTGGGAGGATCGCTGGCGAATTGCACGGGAGAGCCGGCTGGGAGATGGGCGCCCAGGGCCACGCCCATCAGAGGAAACTCCTCCTTGGCGGTCAGGAAGAAAAGCTCTTCCAGGCCCGAATCGAGAAAACCTCCCAAAAGGGCGAAGCGGATGCGGGAGCTTTCGCAAACTTCGAGCATGTTTCCCAAGGCATGCCCCGTATCGAGCAGGATACGGCGATAGGCGCGCTCTTTGTATCGCCAGGCGCTGCGCCCGTACATGCCGGTGAACAGCGCGATGCAATTGCTCGATCGCACCGACGGTTGATTCAGAAAATAATGATCGAGGTCGGCCCAGAAATCCCCTTGCCATACCGGTACCAGACAGGACCGCAGCGAATGATAATGGTAGATGCCGTCGGGCAAATCCCGGCTGCGCCTGACGGCCACGTAAAGCTCGGTGGGATAAAGCCCTCCCGCCGAAGGGGCCGCGCGGAGGAAGAAGTCGGTGCCGGCCTGCGTGGCCAGGCGTGCGGTAATACCCATGGTGAAAAACAACAGAGGCGCTATCGCGTCCAGGCGACCCTCCTCAATCCACTGTCCCCAATCGGGACGGGGCTCTTCTTCCTTGAGGGTATCTCTTAGCGATTTGAGATAGGGCGAGAGATCGATTTTCCGTTCGGCATGGATATTCTTGAAGGGAGGCGGCTGATTCTCCCAATGTACGGAACCCAGCTTGTCGATGGTGTCGGGGTGGTATTTGGTCAGTTCGTGGTAGCGTTCCGTGAAGCTCGCCAATCCCACCTCCTGCAATGCATCTCGCGAAACGCAGGAATTTAACAAGAGGCCCTGTTTTTGTACACTATTAGGCCATTGTCTAGCCGGAGAAAATAATGTTGGGCCGATACGGGGTTGCGGGGGCGCTATGCGCCCTTTTTTGGATGGTCGCGCCGGCAGGTAAGGCCCATGCTTCGTCTCTCAATCGGAACGAGGCCCATCTTGATTGGAAAACTTCGGAAACCGAGCACTTCCGTTTTCATTATCCGTCCGGACTCGAACCGGCGGCCGAATATATCGCCGGCATCGCCGAAAGCGTGGCGGCGGAGAAAATGCGCCGCTACAATATAAAGCTGCCGTCGAAAGTGGAATTCGTCATCCGCGAAGACGTGTTCTCCAACGGATGGGCCAACTCGCTGCAGAACATCATGACGGTGTGGATAGCGGATTGGGATTTTCCCATTCGCAGCACGCACAATTGGCTCAAGGACGTCATCACCCACGAATTCGCCCATCTGGTTTCCATCCAAAGCGGCAGCAAGCTTCCCAGTTGGCTGCAAGGCGTCATCATCGGTTATCAGGATTATTACAACGAACCCGTGCAAGCATCCTTCTCCACCATCGTTCCCTTCACCCACCAGCCGAACTGGTTTGCCGAGGGCATAGCGCAATACGAATCGGGCCTTTCCGGATTCGACGCCTGGGATTCGCATCGCGACATGCTGCTTCGCATCGCCGTGCTCGAAGACCGCCTGCTCAGTTATGCGCGCATGGGGTCTTTCGCAGGCAACAGCCTGGAATACGAGCAAGGGCCTTATACCCAGGGGTTCGCGTTCGTGAATTACCTGTCGCGGCGCTTCGGCGACGAGGCCATGGTGAAGCTGTGGTCCGAAAACGCCCGCATCCACCGCCAAACCCTGTCGGGCGCTTTCTTGCGGGTGGTCGGCAAAAGCGGCGAGGAACTCTGGCGGGACTGGAAGGGAGAGATGACCTCCCATTACACCGAACAAGTGAAGGGGCTGGGGCATCAGGTTTACGGGCGCAAGCTCACCTCCGGGAGCTTTTACAATTATTATCCCCGATGGAACTCGAAGGGTGACAGCCTCTTTTTCGTGTCGAACAACGGCCGCGACAATTTCCGCGCCACCCTGTTCCGCATGGCCCCCGACGACACCTCCAAACCCAAGGAGGAACGGATGAAATCGGTAAGCGGAGAGGTCCGGGGCTATTTCGACGTGGCCGCGAACGACAGCACTTTCCTTTTCGCCTCGACGCGCGACAAGAATCCCCAGGGCATTCCCACGCTCGACATCTATGCGAAGAACCTGTTGCGCGAGAAGCCCCTTCTCGAATTCGGCAAAGACAAAACCCTCAAGCGTTTTACCGAGGACCTGAACGCCGCGCATGCCTCCTTCAGTCCCGACGGCAAAAGTATCGTTTTCGTGCGACATGAACTTTCCAATTTCTTCCTGTGCACGGCGCCCGTGCCCGAAGGGGAAAAGCTCGCTCCCGATCAGGTAACCACCCTGTTCCCCACTCCCGAGTTTCTGGCCGGGCGTTTCGGCTTCAACGTCTATACGCCCCGTTTTTCGCCGGACGGGAAACGGATTCTGTTTTCGTATTTCGACGGGGTTTCGCGCAACGTGGGGCTTATCGACGCGGACGGGAGCAATTTCTCTCCGCTGCTTTCCAATTCGCATGACGAGCGCGATCCTGAATGGCATCCCGACGGAAAGTCCTTTTTCTACTCCTCCGACAGCACCGGTATTTACAATATCTACCGCTACGTGTTCGCCAACGGAGCGGTGCAGGCCATCACCAATGTGGCGGGAGGGGCCTTTTCCCCGGCCATCAAGCCCGACGGGTCGGAGCTGGCCTATATCAACTACGACAAGGACGGTTTCTCCCTTTACCTGCTTCCCCGGATGGTCGCCATCATCAATCCCGGCTCCCGCGCAGAACACGTGGTGCGCCACCGCGATACCACCCGCATAGCCCCGATCGACTTCGGCGGCAAGCGGCAGTCTTACATGCCCATACCCAACCGCTTCGTAATCAGTCCCATTCTCTTCGGCCAGGAAATGTCCTCCACCAACCGCCTGGCCCGCAAGGGTGAAACCAAAGTGCTGGCGGGCTTCAACGCCCTGGTGAATGATCCCCTCAGCAAGAACGAATTGAACGGCGCGCTGTTGCTGGAAGTCGGCGACGGTTTCGACTATTTCGGCGCCCACAGCGAATTGCTGAATCCGGACAAGGAATCGCAAGCCTATTTGTCGCTGCGCAACCATTCGTTGCCGGTATCGCTGGGCGCCTCCTTTTTCCGGGCCAATATGGTGACCCACGATACCGTGGCCATCGAAGACGTGGATTTGGCGGGTGGCAATCGGGTGGAGCGGCAGGACTATGCCCTGACCCTGCGCAACGTCGAGGCCAATGCCAGCTATGAGCTTTTCAACGCTCAGGCGGTGAGCGATTACGAAAAATCCAATTTCGTCCACCTGGCCGGCGGTTATACCTGGAATGATTTCAATTTTTACGAATTCCCCTTTTCCTTCACCTATTATCGTAACTTTTATGTTACGGGAATGTTCAATCTGTACAGCCCCTCTTACTCCGACAAGGGCGGAGTGGCGCCCAAAGGACTGGCCGCGGCCGCGGCGTATACCTTCAACCATTCGGAGCTGGTGCGCCAAGGCAGCTTCCGCGAGACCTTCGTCTTCGAGAACGGAATTCTCAAACCCAATTTCCGCGAGTACGACCTCCAGGAGGCCAACGCCGCCTTGACCT
>CAYNXV010000066.1:0-16834 GCA_964401245.1 uncultured Bifidobacteriales bacterium
GAATTTTTCCGGATTTCAGGGGTCGGGCAACCCCGAAAAAAGCTTCAGCGGACTTGAAAGCCCAAAGCGCCCAGTTTGCCCCGCAGGGCCATTCGCTCGCCGGGAATCCCGGTAATCTCAAAGTCACGCGCTTCGAATCTTACGGGATAGCGCTTCCGGAGCAAATCGAAGGCGGCGGCGGAGTCCGCTTCGTGCATGGCAAGGCGAAGGGCCGCGTCATCCGCGCGGATAGGGTAGACCCGCCGGTAGCACCTGGAAATAAAATCCAGGTCGGATTCGGCGTTATGCCCGGTTTCGGAATCGCCGGTTTTTTCGGGTGAAAACGGGATTTGGGAATCCGGATGGACGGGAATCCGCGGCTCCCAACCGGCACTTTTCCCCAGGAATCGATGGTAGGCATGGCTCAAGGCCCGGGTGCCGTTCAATTTTCCGTGCAAGGAATGCCCGGCTATATGGGGAGTGGCTATGAAAGCGGCATCCACCGTGCCGGCGGAGATGCGCGGCTCGTTTCGATATACGTCGAGAACCATGGCCCGCAATGCTCCGGACTCCCGTAAAGCCGTCAAGTCGTTTTCCACCACGACTTCGCCCCGGCAGGTATTGAATAACACCTTGAGCCGGGGAAAGGCGGTGAGAAAGGCCCTGTCCACCAGGCCCAGCGTGGCATGCGGTCCCATGCGGGATAGTGGCACATGCAGGGTCAAAAGGGTGCAGGATTCGCGTAATGCCTCCAATGAAACGAAATCCGAACCGGGTTCTTTTTCCTGCCGGGGAGGGTCGTATCGCAATACTTGCAATCCCAGAGCCTCGGCAGCCAGGGAAACCTTGGTTCCGACATGTCCGCAACCCACCACTCCCAGCACGTCCCGGCCTTCGCTCCAATGCCCCGCTTCTCTTAATTCCAGCAGGGAGGCGGTGACGTAATCCTTGACCGCATCGGCATTGCAACCGGGAGCGGCCGTGAAGGCGATGCCCCGGCTTTTAAGGTATTCCGCATCCACATGATCGGTGCCTATGGTGGCCGTGCCCACGAATTCCACCGGGGTTCCCTCCAGCAAGGCGGCATCGACGCGGGTGACCGAGCGTACCATCAGCGCTTTCGCTTCCTGCAAATCGGAATTCCGGAGGCTTCTTCCGGCATAGGGAATGACTTCCCCCAAGCCTTTGAAAGCTTCCAGCCCTTGGGGAATGTTCTCGTCCACGAGGATTTTGCCGTGCATGGGACCGTCTTGGCAATGGGTTTCGATGACAACGCCTGTGCAAGTTAGCATTTTTGCCTTATGCAACGCCCCCCGCAAGACCCCTACTTGAAGACCATGGCCGAAGAAATGGCGCAGGCCATTTTGCAGGACCGCATGGCGAATATCCATGAGAGTTGCGGATTGCCGGGGCGTCGGGCGGTGGAACGGCTGGTAAATGCCATGCTTGATTTGCTTTTCCCCGGCATTTTCCACGAGGAATCGGTCAAGGAAAAGGACTTGCAAGGATATTTGCTGGAGAATCTCGCCACCGTCGGCGGCACCTTACAGGAATATATCGGCAAATGCCTGAGCTTCCAGCCCCAAAAACCGGGGCAGACGGCGACGGTAGCGATGCCGAAGACTGAAGTGGCCGAAAAAGCCGAATCGGCGGTGCGGGAATTTTTCGCGGCGTTGCCTTGGATAAGGCAAATGCTTTCCCAGGATTTGCAGGCGGCCTATGAAGGCGATCCGGCCGCAGGTTCGGTTATCGAAGTGATGATGGGCTATCCCTTCGTCGAAGCCATCGCCACGCATCGTCTGGCGCATCAATTGTACCGGCAGGCGGTGCCCATTCTCCCTCGCATGATGAACGAAGTGGCGCATTTCCGCACGGGAATCGATATCCATCCGGGAGCTTCCATCGGATCCGGATTTTTCATCGATCATGGAACGGGAGTGGTGATAGGGGAGACCACGATTATCGGCAAGGGCGTCAAGCTTTATCAGGGAGTGACGCTGGGAGCCTTGAGTTTTCCCAAGGACAAGGACGGCACCCTTATCAAAGGGGTGAAGCGACATCCCAATATCGAGGACAAGGTGACTATTTACGCCGGGTCCACGGTATTGGGGGGGCAAACCACCATAGGCAAGGGCAGCACCATCGGGGGAAATTGCTGGATAACCTCTTCGGTTCCACCCGACACCTTGGTGCTGGCGGAGCATACCCGGCGCGAACGGGTGTGACTTCCCCGGGAGGCTATCCTGGGCTATAATGGGAATATGCCCAAGCTAGATTCACCGGCAATCAGACTGGCCCTTATCGGACCCGACGACACCCTGCGCTGCGGTATCGCGGATTATGTTTGCGACCTGCGCGCGGCCCTGGCGGAACGCTGCGATCTCCGGTTCTTCGATTACGCGGAATCCCTGCGGCCCCGCGCCTTGGACGACCGCGAGGCCCTGCTCGTGCATTATGAACGTTCGCGGGTGCCCGGGCGCGCGTATATGCAAAAGCTTGCGCGAATTTATCCGGGAAAGGTTTTCGTGGTGCCCCATGAGGTATACGGAAAAGACCCCCTGGCCTTTCCCTACGAGGCCCTGCGAAGCAGCAATCCCCTCGTCCTGAGCTTTAAAAGGGCGGTTTACCGTTGGCGGCATCGCGCCTATGCCCACGAAAAGGAATTGGAAGGCCGGGGTTTCCATGCCCGGGGGGTGATTCCCCTTTCGACCCCCGCGGCCGAAGTGCTGAAACGCAGCGGAGCGACCAACGTATTGAATCCCGTTCCGCACGCGGCTTGGAGCAAACCTGCCGGCGCCATATCTCCCAAGTTACCTAAGCGGGAGGATTTGCTGCCGGGACGGCCCGCTTTCGTGGCCGGCATTTTCGGCTTTCTCAACCCCGGCATCGACTACGCCCTGGCCTTCGACATGCTCCGGGATTTCCCGACCATGGGGCTGCTGCTGGTGGGAGGGGATAGGCGAAGCGAAGGCCTGCGAGCACGGCTGGAAGAGGAAATCCTCCGGCGGGGCCTGCATGCCCGGGTGGCCATTACGGGATATGTCGAAGCCGGCGACATCCCCCATTACTGGGCCCTGTGCGATTTGTTCCTATGCCCGTTCCGGTTCAAAAGCAGCACCGGGTCGATGCTGCGTCTCATCCATACCGGCAAACCCATCATCGCCGGGGATTTGGCGATTGTCCATTATCTCCAGAGTCTGGGAGCGCCGTTCCTGCTTTACCGCGGCAGGGAGGAATTGGCCGGGCTGTTGCGTCGGGCGCAATCGCGAACCCTGCCCGCCTTTCCCAATACCTATCCTTACGATTTCGACCGGGTCGCGCGGGAATACCTGCGGGTCATTTCCGGCTCGCTGATTGCCCGCTGATTAATAGTTGAACGACAGGCGGGCCGACAGGTTATGGTCCTGACGGTATGTGCCGCCCACCTGGCTGGATGATTCGCGTAATCGATACAAATATCCCACTTCCAGATTGCGGGTGAGCAGGAGTCGCAGGTCGGCCGTGAAATCCACCAGTTGGATATCGCCGGGATTGCCTTCGGGGGCGAATAGCTCGGAGCGGAGGTCGGCGGTGAACATCGAACCGAGTCTTATCCGGGCATTGACGATATTTTCCACTCCGATTTCGAACAGATCTCCCGATTGTTGGAAAACCTCGGGGTTTTCGGTGGCCAGATAGCTGTCTCCGAAAATCTGCTGACGCGCGGCCACGCCCAATTGGGTGGAGAATTCCACGGCGTTGCGCGTAAGCAACTCGAGGTTGACGCCCACGCCTTCGGTGAAACGGAGCGGATAGAACGGAGGTTTGAATTCGAATCCACCATCGGGCAGGGTTTCCAGGGTGTCTCCCTCGGGTGATACGATGAAGACTGTGTCTTCCTGCGACTTGACGGGGAAGAAATGCGTATCCATCTGGCCCCTCACATAAGGGCCCACGAATTGATTAAGGCGCCTGACCCACGTCGAACGGAGCTGGAGATTGTCGGAACTTACCACCAGGGGAGCGTTCCGGTTCTTGAGAAAATCGCTTTGCAGGAAGATTTCGTTCAACCCGAAGTAGAGGGAGTTGTCGTAGCGCAGCCGTGTGCGCAAATCGGTGGCGATGATAAGGCCTTGCTTTCGGGATCCGGTTTCATCCTCATTGCTGAAAACGTTGACTATGCCTCCCGCCCTGATGCCCAGGGTCCAATTTCGTCCCACCCGTTGGCGGGTCTGAAGGGCCTTGATGCCGCCCGACAGGATTTCTTCTCCGCGGGTGTCGTAGACCAATTCGACCAGCGACAATTCGCCCGGGTTCACCTGCACGGTGATGTAATTGAGCAAGGATCCGAGATTATCTCCGACCCTCCCCAGACGGTAGAATCCCGGGGGCAGAATCCAGGATTTGATGTCCTGCAGGCGCTCTTCTTTGAGGCCGTAACCTTTGCCGTAACTTTCGCCCGTGCTCAAGCGGATGATTTCATACTGGGCATCCAGGTATTCCCCGTCCTTATTCAGGGTTTCGACGATGAGTCCGCCCCAGGTGGGGGGCACCACGGTGGCCCGGCCTTCGGCGACGTTCACGGTAAAGCTGAGCTGCTGGCCGGCCGTGCCGGAACCGTAGCGTACCACGTAGGTTCCGGAGTCGATGAGGATGCGCGATCCGGTTTGGCCGCTTTCGATCTCCCGGCCCGAGGTGGTGAGTATGCGCGCCTCCGGCTCGCGCCGGGGTTCGGAATAGCTGGGCAGGAACAAAGCCCCCTTTCCCAGGGGAATCAAAGTGGGGTCGCGAGTAAGTTGTTCCTCGATGGAAGGAGCCAGCCAATTCGAACCGCGCAGGGGAACGACAGGCTCTTGCAGAATCCTGCCCCGCGACCTCTCAATATGGCGTTCGGAACCGGAGACCTCCTCGCCGGGAAGCTCTTCCAGGGGCGCGGCCGGGAGGAACGACGCGCAGAGAACAAGGGCGAGAAACATATTGCGTCTCAAGGGGAAGTAACCTCCTGGGGAAGGGTAACGGGCATGCTATCGTCGGGAAGGGACTTGTGCAAATGCTCATCCAGGATGATTTCAAGCTCCCGTACCATTCTTTCGTTCATGGTCTCAAGCAAAAACGAAAGCTCCCTCACCAGGAAAATGGGTTCCTGCTGTGACACTTTTTTACGGAGATCGAAGGTTTTTTTCCATACGACCTGATTGGTGCGCGCATCTTCCAATTTGTAGTCGATGGCTAGGTGGGCATACCAGATTTCCTTGCTGTCGTACTCTTCTATGGCCAGAATATCGGCGCCCAGGTAGAAATCAGGGACATAGCTTTCCACCGTGCGGGTGATGTTGTCGAACAGGCGCACGGCCCGCAAATGCTTCACCACCAGGTCCGAAATCATCCGGTCGGGATCCACCGACCAGAGATGGTAATTGTAGAACTGCATGAGGTGCGGGCTTTGCCGATAGACGATTTGGCTGCGGCGATACGCCTCGGAAATATTGAAGTCCCTGACCCGCAGCGTGAAAGGGAACGTCCCTCTTTCCAATCTCTCGGGTGCGGGGCTGGGGGCGTAATCGAGGGTATAATAGCGCGTTTCCAGCGGCGGCTGGAAATAACAGCCCGCCAGGGCGAGCAGCGCTACGGGTCCCAGCCTGAATGGCCATTTGCTCATCGTTGCCTTTCCTGTTTATCCTCTTTGCGCAGCAGTACCGAAGGGTTCTCCTTGATTTGCCGGCTGAAGGTGCTCATGTTTTTCATGGTCTCTTTCATGCTGCCCATCGAAGCCGAAAGGTCTTCCTGGACTTTAAGTAAGGTCACGTCGGCGCGCTTGGCCAGGGAGCCCAATTCGCGCGCGGCATTCTGGTATTCTTCCACCGTTTCGGCCAATTCGACCTTTTCCAATTCCTCTTGCACTCCCCGGGAGATGGCTTCCACCCGGGTCAGAATCTGTTCCACCTTTTGGCCCGGTTGCAACCGGTTCAAATCGTCAACCAAAACCTCCAGAGCCTGGCTGAGCGAAGCGGAACTGGAGATGAGATTATCCAGGTGGTCCCGGTTGGCCGCGCTGGTGAGCGACACCATGTTTCCGAGCAGGTTGTCGACTTTGAGGGCGATGGTGTCGGCGCGGCTCAGCAGGCGGCCCAGTGTCGAGGGCTGGGACAAAACCTCTCCGCCCGGCGGCAAATCGGGAGATTGGTAATTGCCTCCCGTCACTTCCAGATATTTGAGCCCCGTGATTCCGAAAGTGCCGATGGTAAGGGACATGTCCGTTTTCATGGTCACGTCGCTGTATACCTGGAACTCCACCACGGCCTTGGTGATGTCGTCGGGGTCGGTGCGAATGGCTATGACGTTTCCGATGTCCACTCCGTTCAATTTGACCGGCGCCCCCAGCTCCAGTCCGCTCACCGATTCGTCGAGACGGGTGAAATAGGGAACGGTGGGAGTGAGAAGCCGCTTTCCCACCATGAAAAACAATATGGCTATCAGCACGGCGGAAGTGCCGATGATGAAAATGCCGAGGCGGGCCTTTTCGGCCTTGGATACATCCATCGAATCAATCCTCCAGGTGGAAGGCGAGTTTGGGGGACCGCGCGACGCCCGATCCCGACTCCCTTCCCAGAAACTTCCGTACTTCGTCGGGGCCGTTTTCCCGCGCTTCGGTCAGGGAACCGTCGAAAAGCACGCTCCCCTGGGATAGATAGGTCATTTTGTCGCAAAGGGTGCGGATGGATTCCAGCTCGTGGGTAACCACGACCAGGGTGATGCCCAGCGTATCACGCAGAGATATCAGCAAGTCGTCGAGTCCGCGCGAAGTGAGGGGATCCAGCCCCGCCGAAGGTTCGTCGAAAAAGAGCAGTTCGGGATCGGTTACGATGGCCCGCGCCAGGCCCGCGCGTTTTTTCATTCCGCCGGAGAGTTCGTTCGGTAATTTATAATAGGCATGGCCGAGATCGACCAATTCTAGTTTGGAGCGAACCAACTCCTCGATCACCGAATCCGGCAAACCCGGGTGGTGGACCCGCAAGGGCAGGGCGACGTTTTCCCCCACCGTCAAAGACGATAGCAGGGCGCTGCTTTGGAAAAGTACTCCGATTTTCCGCATCAAATCCGCCGGGAGGCCGTCCTCCGACCAGTTCAACTCCGTTCCCAGAAAAAAGATTTGTCCTCCGAGAGGGCGCTCCAAGCCGATGATGTTTTTCAATAATGTCGACTTGCCGCAACCCGAACCGCCCAGGATTATCCGAATCTCGCCCTTTTCCACGCGCATGGAAACGTCTTTCAAGATGACGAGATCTCCGTATCCGGCCTTCAGGTTGCGGGTTTCCAGTTTAACCGACATCTATCCTATTCCTTGCGCAGCGGCAACGCGGCCGGGCGGTGCACAGTAATCTATTATAATTCGACAAATCCGGGTCATTTTCAACCCGCTTCATCGGGCGCAGGCCGCATTCACCCATCACATGTAAAACACGAACGAAAAAAGGGCATCGGCCAGGATTATCGCGAAAATGCAAGTAACTACACAAGACGTGGTGGCTTTTCCCACCGTGTCGGCCCCTCCGCGCACCCGTATTCCCTTGGTGACCGCCACCAGGGTTATAATCCAGGAAAAGGTCACCGCCTTGACCACCGCCTGGAAGACGTAATTCACCGTCACCGCGCTTTGCAATTCGGCCAGAAAACTGGAAGGCGAAAGATTGAAGAAGGTCAGACCCACGACCATGCCCGCGAATATTCCCATGATGGCCGAGCAAATCGTCAAAAGCGGAAGGCAAACGGACATGGCCCGGAAGCGGGGAAGGACCAGGAAATGGATGGGATTGATGGCCATGGTTTGCAAGGCTCCGATTTCCTCCTGCACCACCATGGTGGAAATTTCCGCCGTGATGGAGCTGCCCGAGCGCCCCGCCAGCACCACGGCCGTCAATACCGGCCCGATTTCGGTGACCATGCTGATGCCGATGCCGCTGGCCAGGAAAATCGTGGCTCCGAAACGCTGCAGTTGGATGCCCGATTGCAGCGCGAGCGTGAATCCGATTAAAAAGGAAAGCAAGGCGACGATGGGCAGGGCGGAGCTTCCCAACCGTACCATTTGAATGACGGTATCGCCGCGCAGAAGGGTTTTCCGTTTGAAGGCGCCCACGGTGGACCAGTAAAGTGATTCGGATAATAGGACCGCCATGGTTTTAAGCTCGTCCCAAATGGCATAACCGCCGCCGCCCACCGACACCGCCAAGGAGGGGGGGCGGGGAGGCGGAGTCTTGTCCGCCTGCAGGAGGGCCTTGTCGAGGCTGGTCCGGAGCTCCGGCCGTACCCGGGTGAGAACAAGGCGGAAACCGGATTTCTCCCGGTTTCTGTGAAGATCGGTGAGCCAGGCCACGGCCAGGGAGTCGAGTGCGCGCACCTCGGATAGGTCAAGGCGCAAATCGGCCGAACCCGCCTCGCGAATCAGGCGGGAATGTTGCTCCGCAATCCAATCCGGGGTGAGCTCAGCCGGCAGGCGTACACTTTGTGTCAACATCCCTCTCCACTGGATGTAGGTAAGGATCCCATGACGCGAGAATGAGGGGCGGCCGCAACCGGGGCATATTCACAATATGAAATTATGTACATTTTCGGAATCGGATCCTTTCCTCCAACCTCCACCGGCAATTGTATACCAAAACGCTGCATGAAATATAGGATTAATTCCCGGCGGCTCCGAAGAACCGCCCTGTCGGCGCTGACGCTGCTGTTCGCCGGTCCGGCGACAGACCTCCGGGCCGAAATAATTCCGGACGATTCCGGTTCTGCGGCCTCGCTGGTCTTGGACTATCGCGAATTTGAAGGCCGCGTTTTGCAGGCGCATCCCATATTGCATGAGAAGTCCCTCGACGTCGAAAAGAGAAGGCTGGAAGAAGACGAATTGAAGGCGTCGGTAATCCTTCCCCGCTTCGAAGTCGATTTGGGCATGGGTCCCGCCCCGGGATTGCGCAGGTATCTCGATACCACGGGATATGCCATCCTGGAGGGCGAAAGATATCCCATCCTTTCCACCGATCGCGAATTCGATTTTTCGACTTGGGGACCCTTTTTCGGAGTGGAAGCCCGGGTGGCGCAACCATTGAATATCGGCCGCTATCGATCGGCCCGTGAAGCCCTCCGACGCCAGGTGGCGGTGGCTGAGGCCCAGGACCATAAGGAAAAAGTGGCGATATCCTTCGAAGCACAGGAGCTTTATTTCCAGCGGCTCTACGCCTCCACCATGCTCAGGGAGCTGAGAGTAGCGGCCAAGGACCTCGACGATGCCGGTGATAAAATCGAGGAAATGCTCGATGAAGGAGACGAATCGGTTTCGCAGAAGGATTTGCTGGAACTCAAAGCCGGTCGCTACGCCCTGGAAAAAGGGCGATTAGAGGCGGAACTGGGAATGCGCCGTTCCGCCTTGCAAATGGGGTTCGTGTTGCAGTTGCCCCCGGGCGGCAAAGTGGAGGCATCGGATTCGATATTGAGACCTCGCACAGATCCCTTGCCGGATTTGGACAGCCTGAAAACGGCGCTATTGGAATACCACCCTGATTTGCAACGCCTCGAGAACGGTTTGGCGGCCCGCCAGGAATTGGTGCGGGTGGCGAAAGGGGAATTGGGGCCGGATTTCTTTCTGTTCGGCAGCTTCCGTTATGCCAAAGCCTGGTCCTCCGATCGGGAGTCGGGTGGGAGCGATCCCTTTATCCGCGACCCTCTCAACGAATTGACCGGCGTCGCCGGCATAGGAGTGAAATTCCGCCTCAATGTATGGCAGCGATATCAGAAATACCGGCGGGAGAGGATCGAGCTTCAACAATTAAAACGTACGGAAGTCTATGCCGCGCAGGGGTTGCTGCTCCAATTGGAGGATGCCCATTTGCGTTTCTTGAGCGCCCAATCGCGAGTCAGCGAAAGCGCGGCGTCGCTACGTGCCGCCGAAGCCTGGCTAAAGGGCGCGGCCATGACCTACGACCTCGATCCCAGTACGGCCAAGGAAATGCTAAGTCCTTATAAAACGGTGCTTTACGCCAAGAGAGACTATTATGAGGCCGTGCTTGAGCAAAACATCGCCCAGGCGCGGGTTCTCAAAGCCGTCGGATGGACTCTCTCCGACTATTTTGATAGTTTGACGGGGTCATCCGGCCCTTCCGAATAATCGGGAACAGCCAGGAGGGAGTTCCATGCAGGTTCCAATGAAACTAATCGGAAAATTCACCGGTGCGGCCTTGATTGTCCTTATGGTGCTTACGGGATTGGCATCGGCTAATACGGCTAATACAGCCAAAGCGGTAAAAGCGACTAAAAGCGAAGCCGACAGCCTGATATCCCTTTTCAAAACCAAAGACGCGGAATTGCAAACCCTGCTGCGCGCGGAAAAAACCTCTGAGAACACCGAGAGAATCAAATTTCTCATCAACGGCATTTTCGATTTCGAGGAATTGGGAAGAAGGGCCTTGGGCACCAAAACCTGGTCGACCATGCCGGCTGCGCAAAAAGAACGCTTTACCAAGGCCTTCAAAAACATGGTGGAAAGCGCTTCCATCAAGAAACTCGAAGTATACCGTTCCGACTCCACCACGTATGAAAAGCCGGAGGTGAAAAACGACAAAGCCACGGTGATCACGCATGTCTACTCCAACGGCCAGGAGTCGGTCATCGTTTATAAACTGTTTCGAAAAGAGGGCGAATGGAAGGCTTGGGATCTCGTCATCGATGATTTGAGCACCGCCCGCAATTATGGCGAGCAATTCCGGAAAATCCTGGAAACTTCCGACATGAACGGGCTTATCGCCAAATTGGAGAACAGGACCGAGTCCTCTTCCGACGCCCGGGCATCCAAGGCCGATAATGTAAAGGCCAAATCCGAAAAGAAAAGCCTGACTCCCACGGCGGCTCCGGCAAAAGGAAGCGCGAAATAGCTTTCACGGTGGGGCACCGAAAACTATTTTGGGGCACACCATGATTTGGCTTTACATCCTCCTGGGGCTGGTATTTTTATTCCTGCTCCTTTTTTATCTCCTGCGCTTCGACTTTACCTTTTCCATGGCCTATCCCATCGAAGTAAAAGGGGCTTTCCGATTTTCATTTCTCTGGATTAAACGAAGCGGAGAGTTTTCCACCGGTGCCGATACCTCAACCGAGGCCAAGACCCCCGCTCCGCTTCCCGAAATTCCCGCCTCTACTCCTTTCACGGGACAGGCCGGTTTTTTACGCTTGCCCTCGTTTCCGGCGCTACGCACCCGCCTCAAGCAGGGAGCTTTCAAGTTCGGCACCGATTTTCAAGTATGGGGCGCTTTGGCGCGCTTCGGCGGCCGCTCCCTGGGATTTTTCCGCAAGTCCTTGCGGGCCAGGCTGAGGTATCTGGGTTTGGGCTTTGAAGATCCCGTATTACTAGGGTATATGGCGGGAGGATATTCCGCCCTCGCGGGGTTTTATCCGGGGTTGCGTTGCCCGGTGCATTACTATTTTAACCGAAGTCACATCACCTTCGGTTTGAAGATTAGAGGCAAATTCACGGGTTTGCATATCCTCATAGCCTTATTACGTTGTTTTCTGGCCTTTCCCTGGTTTTTCCTGACGGGACGATTCCTAGGTTCCGTACGCGATACTTCGTTGAATTGGTGGCAGGAGAAAATTTATGGCCGGTTGGCGCCGCGGTAGGGGAGTGTTCCCAATTAAAGACAGGAAGTGATCATGAGTTTCTTGGAAAAAGAAAGCGAACCTTCGTCGGCTTTGTGGGATTGGGTTATCGGCATCGGATTGGTGCTTCTGATAGGAGCGGGTACCTGGTATTACCAACACCTGAAAAAGTCATCGAATTCCCGTTTCGCCGAAGCGGAAAGCCTTTTCCATGCCGGCGATTTCCAATTGGCCGCGGATATGTACGAGGAATTGAAGCAAGCCCAATACGCCACTCCCGCCCAAGACAGCCTTCTCTACGAAAGGCTCGACTCCATTGCGGTGCTCCGCGATCAGGATGCCGCCGAGCTTTCCCGCGTCCAGTCGCTGCTGGCCGAGGGCGATACGGTTACGGCGCGAAAGATCCGGGATAAAATCGCCGGCAGGGGGCTTTTGCCCGAGCCGGACATCCAGCACCTGCGATCGTTCTAGTCTCCGCCGGTGGGTTTATCCAGGACAGTGATGATACGCGAATTTTCTCCGGTGATTTCCAGCCTGATCCAATAGGAGAAGGAGAACACCCCTTCGTCGAGGCGTTCGGGCCATTCCACCAACATGATGCCGCCTCGGTCCGCATAGTATTCGAGGCCGATTTCCTCCCAACCCGCTCCTGGGGAAAGCCGATATAAGTCGACGTGGAACAGGGGAACCGGAGCGTCGTATTCCAGGACCAGGGCATAGGAAGGGGAATGGACGTTTCCCCGGAATCCGAGTCCGCGAGCCAGGGCTTTCGCCAGGCAGGTTTTCCCGGCGCCTAAATCCCCGCTGAGGGCTACGAGATCTCCGGGTCGCAGTCGAAGCGCAAAACCTTCAGCCCAGAGGGCCGTATGTTCTTCGTCATGGCTCGAAACGGTTTCCTGTTCGGTGAACCCGGCGGGTTTTTTCCAGGAGCCGCCGTCCGTCATTTCGGCGTGAGGGTTACCAGGGGAATCAGGATTTCTTCGATGGAGAGTCCGCCGCTTACCATTTGATCCTTGTACTGGGTAACCAGGTATTGGAACTTGTTGGGATAGACGAAGTAGTAGTTTTCCTTGGCTATGGCGTAAGACACTTCGTCGACTTCTCCCGGCAGGCCGTAATGCACGGGCGTTTCCACGAACAGCACATGCCGCTCGTCGCAGGAGATGTCCTTGCCCACCTTTACCCGAGGATGGGGGGACTTCTCCTCCTGGCAGAACACTTCGGCGGGGTTTTTGACCAGCACCGTTCCATGATCGGTGGTAAGCACCACGGTGCGTTTCCGCTCGGAAAAATATTTGAGGATTTCGAACAGCTTCGAGCCCCGGAACCACATTTTGGTGAGTTCGCGGAATCCCTTTTCATTGGGCACCACTTCCATCATGAGAGGGTTTTCACGGCGAAGCTGGTTCAGCATATCGAAAAATTCCACGACCACCGTAATCAGCGATTCGGAATCGTATTCCCCGATTTCCTTATGCAATTTCTTGCTGTCCTGCGGGTGCTGCAGGTGGAAGATGCGGGGGTCTTCGTTGTCGATGCCGTTGACGCGGAGATTCATTTTCAGCAATTCCCGTTCATAGGGCAGCTTGTCCTCATCCTCCTGCATCTTTTGCCAGAGCTGCGGCTGTTTGAGGCTGACTTCGCGCGGCGACTCCCCCGAAAACAGGGCGGCGCGGCATATGCTTTTCTCGCTGGGCAGAAGGGCCCACGAGATGGCGTTTTCGATTTTGAAAAAGGGCTCCAGGTAATGTTGGATGGAAAGCCATTGGTCTTCGCGGAAACCCGCCAGCACCAATAGGCAGACCTTTTCCCCTTTTTTGAGCAGAGGGAAGACCTTGCGCTTAAGCGCCTGGGTGTGCAGGGAGGGATTGCCGCCCTTTTTGCCGAACCATTGGACGTAATTCTCTTCGACATAGGAGATGAATTTTTCGCTCACTTCCTTCCGCTGGTTCTTGTGCGTCTCCTCCAGACCCTGGTCGGCGATCGTTTGCAGCTGGGTATCCCATTTGCACAGTTGGAAATAAATCTTCTCCCATTTCGCGGTCGAAATATTGGTGAGAAGACCGGCCTTGTTTTCGGAGTATTCGCGAACGTAGGCAGAGGTGACATGGTTGTTGCGGATGGCCTTGGAGTGGAGGATGGATTTGCACACCGAAAGGATCTGGGATGGATTGACCGGCTTGATGAGATACCCGTTTATGTTGCGCCCCAGCGCGGCCTCCATCAACCGTTCTTCTTCGCTTTTGGTGACCATTACCACGGGAATGCTGGCGTCGAATTCGCGGATTTCCTCGAGGGTGGTGAGGCCGTCTTTGCCCGCCATCTGCTCATCGAGCAGGATGAGGTCGTAGTTGGTGAGTCGGATCATGGCCAGGGCGTCGTCGCCGTTGGTGGCCTTTTCGACTAAGTAGCCGTGCTCCTCCATGAACATGATATGGGCTCGGAGGAATTCGATTTCGTCGTCCACCCAAAGCAGGCGCTTGTTGCCGTTATTCATGTTTGTTCCTGGTCACCCTGTCTGGCTGGTTGGGCAGAACGATGCGGAATTCGGTGCCGACGTCGCGCTGCGTTCTCTCGACGAAAATCTTTCCTTCGTGATATTCTCCGACAATCCGTCCGCATAGCGGCAATCCGAGCCCCCAACCCCTTTTCTTGGTGGTGAATCCCGGTTTGAACACCTGTTTCAGGTTTTCGCGCGGAATCCCCTTCCCGTTGTCCGAAACCGAGATGAGAACGCTGTCGGTCTCGGATAAATATTCCGTTGATATAATAATTAATCCGTCTTTAACTTCAATGGAGTCTACCGCGTTGCGGATGAGGTTTTCAATGACCCAGCCGATTAGTTCCCGGTTGAACCAGATTTCCGGCAATTGACCCAGGCGCAATTCGATATTGATTTTCTTGCCCAAATGGGGCAGGCGTGTCTGGAAATAGCGGCTGGTGAAGGTGATGATGTCGTTCAGCTGCTGGCGTTTCAATTCGGGAGTGGAGCCGATTTGCGAAAACCGCGTAGCGACCCGGTTCAGGCGCGAAATATCGCTTTCCATCTCGCCCAGGATTTTCAGCAGTTTGCCGGCATCCTGCTGGGACTCGGCCTTCATTTTCATGAAGTCGATCCATCCCAATAAAGACGATATGGGCGTTCCGAGTTGATGCGCGGTTTCCTTGGCCAATCCGACCCACAGGACGCTTTGTTCGTGCGAACGGATGATGTAGAAGCCGAAATAACCGATGAAACTGAGGAGCAGAATGACCACCAGCTCCACCATGGGCATGTAAGACAGGATTTGAATCAGCGGTAACTCCCCGTAATGGAGGTATCCGAAATTATGCCCATCGGCCTGGAGAGGCAGGGGATGTCTTTCGCGGTCGTATTCGCGCACCAAACCCAGAATATGCGCCCGTTCCCGGGGGCCGAGCTGGTCGAAGGCGACCGGATCGAGGTTCAGGTGCTTTTCCCAGAATCCCAGCCGGATGTTGTTCCAGCTGATGGGGATGTTGTGATTATCGGTGACCACCATGGGCACCTGGGATTTGAGTACGATTTCGTTGAATATGACGTTGATTTCGTCTTTGCTGAGCTGCTCGGCGATGGCTACGGCATAGAGGCGGGCTTCTTTTTCATTGACTTCCAAGGCCTGGGTTTCGAGGCTGCTGATGAAAAACTGGTTCAGGATGATGAAACAACCGAGCAATATGAGGGTGCTTACGAAAAGCACATAGCGCACGTTGGCCTGGGGCAGCGTGGCCAGCCACCCTTTGAATTTCTTGGTCACCATGAGCCGGGTCAAGCGGCTGAGGTAGGCGAATTTCAACTTCAGAAAAGCTCCTCGATGGCGCTGGGAACGTGACAAATTAACAAATTGCCGGTTTGCCGCTTGAGCGCCAAGGGCGAAAGCGGCGGGATGTCAGGGCGTTATTTCCGTCCGGCCTCCCAAATAGGGGCGCAGCGCCTCAGGTAGGCGCACCGTGCCTTCGGCCGTCTGGAAATTTTCGAGCAAGGCCACCAGAATACGCGGTGTGGCCAGGCCGGAGCCGTTCAAAGTATGGACAAAGCGCATCTGGCCGTCTTTTTTCGTCCGGATATTGGACCGGCGGGCTTGGAAATCGCCGAAGGTGGAAACCGAAGAAACCTCGAGCCATGCGTCCGCACCCGGGGCATAGACTTCGAGGTCGTAGCACTTGGCGGCGCCGAAGCCCAAGTCGCCCGTACATAGCTCCAATACGCGATAAGGCAATTCCAGGAGGCGCAAAAGGTTCTCCCCGTAACCTCTGAGTTCCTCCAGAGCTTGCATGGAAAGCTCGGGGTCGGTGAATTTCACCATTTCCACCTTGTCGAATTGGTGGAGGCGCAGGAAACCGCGGGTATCCTTTCCCCAGGAACCGGCTTCTCGGCGGAAACAGGGCGTATAGGCGGCATAGGAAATCGGAAGCTTTTCGGCGGGAATGACTTCGTCCCGGTGCAGGTTGGTCACCGGCACCTCTGCGGTGGGGATGAGGTAAAGGCCATCTTCTCCGCAGGCGTACATATCCTCTTCGAACTTGGGAAGCTGCCCCGTGCCGATCATCGACTGGCGGTTCACCAAAAGCGGAGGAATCACTTCCGTGAACCCGTGTTTGTCGGTGTGGGTGTCCAGGAAAAACTGGATGAGGGCACGTTCGAGCCGCGCACCCATTCCGGTGTAGACGGGAAATCCCCGTCCCGTGATTTTGGCGCCTCTTTCGAAATCGAACAGATTGAGGCCGGCGCCCAAGGCCAGATGATCCCGAATCGGAAAGGAGAATTCCCGTCGTTTGCCCCATTCTGAAACCACCCGGTTTTCGGAGGCGCCGGCGCCCAGAGGTACCGTTTCATGCGGGATATTGGGAACCAGGAGGGAGAGCTCGAAGAAACTTTTATCAGCGGCGTCGTAGGCTTCCTGGAGGACTTTGATTTCGTCGCTCAGGCTTTTGGTCTCGGCAATGGCGGGGGCCACATCCTCTCCGGCCTGCTTAAGGCGGGCGATGCGATCCGATGCCGTGTTGCGGGCATGTTTCATTCCATCCAACTTTACCCCGATGGCGCGCTTTTCCTCGTCGAGACGTATGAGGGCGTCTACGTCGACTTTGGTGTGACGTACCTTGAGCGCCTGCCTGATTTTTTCCGGATTTTCGCGATAAAGTCGGGGGTCCAGCATAAAAGAGTCCTGTAAAACCCTCAAATCTAGCTTTTTCGGGACGGCTCCGAATGCCCGCTTTG
>CAYNXV010000067.1:0-16803 GCA_964401245.1 uncultured Bifidobacteriales bacterium
CCGTACAAAGGCTTCTCCGTACTTTTTTGGACGACCGGGCCGTGGTGGGTGAATACGACGGTATCCACGAACGGCTTGGCACCGCGCACCCAGAGGGTTTCCGCCGCGAAAGTGGATTTTTTCCATTCGTCGCCATGCCGATAGGCCGCCAGCGTGGAATCCTGGAATTGGATTTGATACCAATCCATCACGTCGGTTCCCCCGTTGGTCAATCCCCATGCCAGGGAGCGGTTGAAACCGATGAGTACGGCGGGCGATCCGGCCAGCGAAACTCCGTATACGTTTACCGATGGGCTGATCAGCTGGATTTCGTACCACAATGAAGGCAAGGTGAGATCGAGATGGGGATCGTTCGCCAGCATGGGATAGCCGGTACGGCTTTTGGTACCATCCACCGCGAAACTATTGCTTCCATTGCCCTCCGAGGGCCAGGAGCCGGCGATGGGCCCCACCAGTCCGGGGCGGAACGGTTTGGTGGGAGATTGCGCCTGCAGGGGATTCGTAATGGAATCCATCGTGGGAACCACCGGCATGAATCGCCGAGGGTAGCGCGGAAAATACCTTTCCATGAACCCCGGACCGAATTTAGTCAGCGTGTTCGTCCGGCGTATTTCATCTATATCGGCCGAAAGGGTCCATTGCATGCTTTTGATCATCAGCACGGTTTTCAGGGGACTCCATTCTTCCGGATGGTGGCGCAGAAGCTTGTATTCCAGGGGTTTGGAGCCCTCGTCCAACGAGGCGATATAGGCGTTGACCCCGGCGGTGTAGGCGTTGAGCACGGTCATGGTTTCCGGATCCCCGCGCATAACGTCGAATGCCCCGCGGGCGGCATGCGGCAGGCCCTGACGTCTTTTCCCCACGTCATGGCGCAAGGCGGCCGCACCCAACACTTCGGACAGCCGTCCTGCGGCGGCGCGGGTCTGGAATTCCATCTGCCACAATCGGTCGCGCGCGGTGACGTATCCTTGCGCGAAGTAGAGATCCTTATCGTTGCGGGCGAAAATATGGGGTACCGCGCGCGTGTCGTAGATCACTCGAACCGTATCCTGCAACCCTGGAAAAAACAGATTTTCGTCCCGCGGTTTCGCCGGCGGCGCATTGCGCCAGATTCCGGAAAAGGGGCTCAAAAGCTCCCCCGGAGGCGGCAATGCCCCCCAGGACCGGGAAAACGCCAGAATCAGGGCGAGGGTGATTAAAGAGGGAATGGCAAAGCCCGCCCATCTCCCGACGATTGAATTTCCCATAGGGGGAAATTTTAGCAATTGCGAAGGTCTTGAAGTAGCTGTGCTCGCTCTTAACGGGCGGCGAACACCAATAATTGCCGGGGAGAGTCGGGCGCATGGGAAGTCAAACCATAATCGGAAAATTCGACCTCCAGGTCGAAACCATGCCTTTGCAACAAGAAGGACAGTTCGCCCTGGAAGTATAGCCGCGATTCGACCTCTTCGATAAGCTCTTCATCACGACCGGGAAACCGGAAAAAAGTGCGGATGGTGCTGGTCCGCCTGATCCGGTCGAAATTCCGGCTTTGGCTGACGGCGACCTGGCCTTTCCAGTTCAGATCCTGGTATTCCAGCACGGGCCGTTTTACTCCGTCTTCCTTGGAAAGCCATTCCAGCGAAGGGCAGAACGCATCCACGATGAGGCGCCCACCCTCTTTCAAGTGACTGTGAACTGAACTGAGGCACTCGGCCAGGGAATGCTCGTCCTGGAATTGCGAAATGGAGTTGTGGGGCATAAGGACCAAATCATACCGCCTGCCCAAATCGAACTTCCGCATATCCCCCTGTACCCAGTCCGCCATGGCGTCCTGTCTTTGCGCGCGCTTGCGGGCTTCCCATATCAAGGTGGTGGAGGCTTCCATTCCCGTAACGCAGCACCCGGCCATGGATAACGCTTCGGCGATGCGACCCGTCCCCGTACCCAATTCCAGTACCGTCTGCCCATAGCGCTCGGCCATGGAGACCCAGAAGGCCAACTCCGGATCGGCCTGCAAGCTCTCGGGCTTCCAGAGGTCGGTCTTGAGGTTTTCTATTTGATGGGAAAAAAACATTTTGTCTGCTTGGCTCGTGAAGTCAATTATCACGCATTCCCGCAAGAAAAGCACTAAGTTTGAGCGAGAATTTTTCAACTATTTACAAACAGAACCTGCATAAAACTCCTCAAATACTGTGATTAACCTGTTTACAGGTATTGAAAAATCCTCTTTATCCACAATTACATAGGGCATCGTGTAGAGAATGTTGTTACTCATGGCTGCCATAGCAAGCGGCCGGTTCGGTGAAGCGTCAATGGAGTTTTTATTCGGAAGACGGCTTGCCCCGGAGCTTTTTCTTCTCCGAAGCCATTTGCTTCAGCTTCATTTCCTTCCTGCGCTCCCTCGGCGGCTTGCGGGTAGGAACCCGTTTGGGAGCCCGATAATTGAGGCGCGCGACCTTCTCCCTGAGTTTGTCCAGACAGATTTGCCGATTGCGGAACTGGCTGCGCTCCTCCTGCGCCGTAACGGTGAGGCCGGAGGGAAGGTGGCGCAGCCTTACGGCGCTATTGGTTTTGTTGACATGCTGACCGCCCTTTCCCGAAGCCCGGAAAACTTCCACCTCGCATTGCTCCAGCAGCTTTTCATCCGATTCCGGTAAGATTATCTTCGCCATGCGCTCCGCCCAGCGGTCCGGCGAACGGATTAGGTCACTCCGGAAGCCGCGCCCTCCAATTTTCCGGTTTTGAGCTTGAAGTAATTGACCACTCCCCCGACCAGGATAAGCTCGATTTGCCGGTCACTCAAATGATACCTCAATCGATACTCGGCGTCCTTGGTTTCATTGCGAACCCGGATTTCCGTGCGACTTTCCAGACTCGAGCGGATTTCGGACGCGGAGAGTATATCTCCCATGCTTAAGGAATCATAATCTCCGGGGTTTTCGAACTCCAACGGAAGGATCCCGAAATTGATCAGGTTTTGCCATCCGATGCGGGCATAGCTCTTGGCCAGCACCGCGATTTGTCCCAGGTAACGCGGCGCCATGGCCGCATGCTCCCGGCTCGAACCCTGGGCATAGTTCTCCCCGGCCACCACCACATGCCCGCCAAAACCCTGCTCGGCCTTGCGGGCGCGATCGTGGAAGTCCGCATCCAGAGTATTGAAGGCGAAATGACTGATACGGGGAATATTGCTGCGGAAAGGAAGCGCCTCGGCGCCGGCCCGGAGAATCTCATCCGTCGAGATGTTGTCGCCCATTTTAAGCAGGACGGGAACCCGGAACATTTCGACGAGGGGTTCGAATTCGGGCAGCGATTTGATATTCGGGCCTTTTTCCAAGGGGGGACGGTCCCCGCCGACTTCCGGAGGCAGGAGCATTTCCACGTTGATGATTTCTTTCCGCGGAGGACGGAAGCGGGGATAACCCAATCCGAAAAGCTTTTCCATGTCGCGGGGGTCGGTGATCCTGCCGGTCAAGGCCGAAGCGGCCGCGGTTTCCGGACTGCAAAGGTAGACACTGTCTTCTTGCGTGCCGGAGCGGCCCGGAAAATTACGCGGTACCGTGCGCAAGCTGATTCTCCCGCTGGCGGGAGCCTGCCCCATGCCGATGCAACCATTGCAGCCCGCCTGATGGAAGCGGGCTCCGGAGCGGATCAAATCCTGAAACGCGCCCAGGGCGGCCAGGTTTTCGATGATTTGGCGCGAAGTCGGGCTGATGTCGAACGATACGCCAGAATGAACCTGCCTGCCCTTCACGATTTGGGCGGTTATCCAGAAGTCACGCAAGCCCGGATTGGCCGAAGAGCCGATATAAGCCTGATAAATGTCTTTTCCCTCCACTTCCCGCACCTTTACCACTTTACCCGGGCTGCTGGGCAGCGCGATGAGCGGCTCCAAGGTCGAAAGATCGATTTCATCCGATAAATCGTATCGGCATCCCTTGTCGGCCGATAATTCCGTCCAGTCTCCCTCTCTTTGCTGCGAGCGTAAAAAGCGCCGGGTTTCGGAGTCCGAAGGAAATACCGTGGTGGTCGCTCCCAGCTCGGTGCCCATATTGGCGATGACATGCCTGTCCATGGCCGACAGGTGTTTCAAACCGGGGCCGAAATACTCGATAATCCTATCCTTGCAGCCTTTGACATCGTAGCGCCGGAGCATCTCAAGCACCACGTCCTTGGCGCTGACCCAGGGGGGAAGCGCGCCGATCAACTTCACTCCCAGGATACGGGGCATGGAGAGATAAACCGGCTCGCCCGCCATGGCGAAGGCCACTTCCACCCCTCCTGAACCCAGGGCCAGCATTCCCAGCGAACCGGCCGCCGGAGTATGACTGTCGGATCCGAGCAGGGTCTTTCCCGGAATGCCGAACCGCTCCATATGCACGGGGTGGCTCACCCCATTGCCGGGGCCGCTGTACCAGATGCCGAAACGCCGGCAAGCAGAGCGGAGGAAGAGATGATCGTCCGCGTTTTTATAGTCGGTTTGCAACAGGTTATGATCCACATATTGCACCGAAACTTCGGTTTCCACCTTCTCCAGTCCCATGGCTTCCAATTCCAGCATGACCATGCTGCCGGTGGCGTCCTGGGTCAGGGTTTGATCCACCTTAAGCGCGATTTCGGATCCGGGCCTAAGGTCGCCCGAAACGAGATGCGATTCGATAAGCTTTTGCGCTACATTACGGGGTCCGGTCGCTTTCGACATGCCCACAAAAAAGGATTTGTCGGGCTTAAGCGAAAGGGAAATCGTCGCTTTGCATCGCTGCGAGTCTCAGAGTTAGCGGTTCCGTCGAGAGTCCTGTGATTGTATTTTTATAAAAATGGGCATTTTCAATTCTCGCAAAGTGAGCCATAGTGTATAATTACAGCACAGGGAGTTTTTACCGAATCAACAGCCTGCGCAATAAGGCAAAACCGCGCCTGTTCTCGGAAATACAGAATGATCCGACCCGCTCATAACAACGATTCCGGACAGCCCGAATTCGAGCCCGATGGCGGCAATCTGGCGTTTATCGAAGACCTATACGCCCGGTACTGCCAAGACAGCCAATCGGTTCCCGAAGACTGGCGCAAATACTTCGATAATCTGGGAGGCGCCCGGCCCGAAGCCGTCAAAGGACCCACCTTGAAGCCCGGCACTTTGTTCAATCCCGTTTCGGCCGGACAATCGGTAACCGTGATGGAAGCCCGCGAAGGGCAAGTGGCCGCCTTGCAGGACAGGGTCGATCAGCTTATCCGCGCTTATCGCGTGCGGGGCCATCTGGTCGCTCGCATCGATCCCCTGGGAATGCCCAAGGCGGCGCTTCCCGAAATCGAGCCCTCCCATTTCGGCCTTACGGAAAACGACCTCGACCGCCCTTTTTCCAGCCATACCATTCACGGCCCCGAAGTCTCCACTTTGCGGGAAATCCTCCGACGGCTGCACGACACCTATTGCCGGTCCATCGGCGTGCAATTCATGCATATCGACAATCCGGATGTCCGTAGATGGCTGCAAGAGCGCATGGAGGGCACCGAAAACCGCCTGCACCTGTCGCGGCGCGAACAAATCGATATTCTTACGCGCCTTACCGACGCCGTTTTGCTCGAAGAGTTCATCCAGAAAAAATACCTGGGGGCCAAGAGCTTTTCGCTGGAAGGCTCCGAAAGCCTGATTCCTTTGTTGGCCCTGGCCCTGGAAAAAGCGGGGGAGCAGCAAATCGACGATGTCGTGCTGGCCATGGCCCATCGCGGACGGCTTAACGTGCTCGTCAATATCATGGGCAAAAGCCCGCGCGACGTCTTCCATGAATTCGAAGATCCCGATCCCGAACTTCACCTGGGACGCGGCGACGTCAAATACCATCTTGGCTATACCAACAACTGGGAGGCGGGGAACGGACACAAGATCCATCTTTCCCTTTGCTTCAATCCCAGCCATCTCGAATACGTGAATCCCGTGGCCTTGGGCCGATTGCGGGCCAAGCAGGACAGGGTCCGAGATTCGCAGCGGGTCAAGGGCATGTGCCTGCTCATACACGGCGATGCGGCTTTCGCGGGCGAAGGCGTCATGCAGGAAATCCTCAACATGAGCGAATTGCCGGGATATACCACCGGCGGAACCTTGCATGTAATCGTGAACAACCAAATCGGATTCACCACCGCGCCTGACGAGGCCCGCTCTACCACCTATGCGAGCGACGTGGCCAAGATGCTGCAAATTCCCATATTCCACGTGAACGGCGAAGACCCCGAAGCAGTGGCTCAGGTGGTGCGGCTGGCGATGGAATTCCGCATGACTTTCAAGCGCGACGTGGTCATCGACATGTACGGATACCGGCGGCGCGGCCACAATGAAGGCGACGAACCGGCCTTCACCCAGCCGGTTCTCTATCGCGCCATCCGCCAGCGGAAATCGGTGCGCGAAGGCTATCTCGAGCATTTGCTCAAATTGGGTGGAGTCACCCGCGACGAAGCGGATAAGATTTCCGACAAGCGCACCGAACAATTGGAAGAGGCGCTGACGCTGGCCCGGCAAAAACAATTCAAGCGCTCCAAAGAAGGCCCGAGCCGGGTGTGGAAGGGCTATGTGGGCGGACACGAATCCTCCGTAGAGGATGTGGATACGGGGTGGCCGCTCGAAAAACTCGGCGAATTGATGGAGCGGCTGACGACCTTACCCGGAACTTTTCAGCCCCATCCCAAAGTCGTGAAGTTGCTGGAAACCCGGGCCGAGATGGGTCGGGGCCTGCGCCCTCTCGATTGGGCCGCGGCCGAATCGCTGGCCCTGGGCAGTCTCGCCGCCGAAGGCGTACGCATCCGTCTGAGCGGGCAGGACAGCGCGCGCGGCACCTTCAGCCAGCGCCACGCCACGCTTTACGATGTAGAGGACGGCCACCTTTACACTCCCCTACGCAGCCTTGCGTCCGAACCGGACCGGGTGGAAATCGTCAACAGCCCGCTTACCGAAACGGGAGTGCTGGGTTTCGAATACGGCTACAGCCACGATTGTCCCGGAGGACTGGTTCTCTGGGAGGCGCAATTCGGAGATTTCTGCAATGCCGCCCAGGTCATCATCGATCAGTTTATCGCCTCGGCGGAAGACAAGTGGAAACGGCTTTCGGGCTTGGTGCTGTTGTTGCCGCATGGATTCGAGGGCATGGGTCCCGAACATTCCAGCGCTCGCCTCGAACGCTTTCTCACTTTGGCCGCCGAAGACAATATGCAGGTGCTGAACCCCACCACGCCGGCGCAATATTTCCACAGCCTGCGCAGGCAGGTGGTGCGCCCCTGGCGCAAGCCGCTGATTATGATGACGCCCAAAAGCCTGCTTCGGCATGCGCGCGCCACCTCTTCGCTGGAAGAACTGACCCAAGGAACCTTCAAACGTATTTTGCCCGATACCCTGGATGCCGGTAAACGTCGCATCTCCCGGATATTGCTTTGCAGCGGCAAGATTTATTATGAGTTGGAAGAGGAGCGGGAGAATTCCGGCCGGGACGACATCGCCATCCTGCGCCTGGAACAGCTTTACCCGCTTTATGACAATTTTGTGGAGGAGGCGCTCGCTCCCTACGCTGCCGGGACTCCCGTGGTCTGGGTCCAGGAAGAGCCGGAAAACATGGGCGCTTGGCGTTATCTGCGTATCCGCTGGGGCGATTCCGTTCTCGGCCGCCACCCCTTCTCGGGACTTTACCGGCCGGCGTCATCGAGTCCGGCCACAGGTTCCGCCAGCAGCCATAGACTGGAACAGCGGCAATTGCTCGCCGACGCTTTCGAAGAAACGAAATCCCAGGTCAAGACCCAGGTGTTGCAACATCGGAAAGTGGTAAGCTGATAAAGCTTTTCACCCTTTCGCTGCAGGCCTCGGATATTTTAATATTTAAGCGACAAGGCGACACCTTCCATACCGGAAGCCCGGCGCCCCGTCCATCCAAGGAGAACCCCGCATGCCCGTGGAATTGATCGTCCCCAAGGTGGGTGAGTCCATCACCGAAGTGCAAATCGCCGAATGGCTCATGGCCGTGGGCGACAAGGTGGAAAAGGACGCCAACCTGGCCGTCATCGAAACCGAAAAGGCTACGGTGGAACTTCCTTCACCCGTCAGAGGAGTGTTGACCCGGGTCATCAAGAAACGCGGGGAGACGGCCAAAGTGGGCGAAGTCATCGGCTATGTCGAAGAAGGCGACGACGCGCCCTCCGAAAAGAAGGAGCCGGTGGCGAAAACGTCTCCAGCTGCTGAGAGCGGCGCTACGAACGCTCCCGCCAAATCGTCGGGTCAGGCGGCGTTCATAATGCCTGCGGCCAAACGAGCTCTGGAGGAATACGACCTCAAACCGGATGGCATCGCAGCCACCGGCAAGGGCAACCGGCTGCTCAAGGAGGACGTTTTGCGCCATGTCCAGGGCGCCGGAAATTCCGGCTCCGGGGCCGAAGGCAAAACGGCGCCGACGCCTGCGGCGCCCCCAGCGGCTGCGCCAACATCCACCGCGCCCACGGGGAATCGCACCGGCGGACGGGAGGAGGAATCGGTTCCCATGTCGTTGTTGCGCCGCCGAGTCGCCGAGAGATTGGTGGAAGCCCAGCAAACCGCAGCCCTGCTCACCACCTTCAATGAAATCGATATGTCCGCCGTGATGGAATTGCGAAAGCGTCACCAGGATGCCTTCCTGAAAAAATACGATATCAAACTGGGATTCATGTCGTTCTTTGTGCGTGCCGCCATAGAGGCGCTCAAGGAAATCCCCCAAATCAACGCTAAAATCAGCGACGGTAATATCGTCTATCACAATTATTTCGATATCGGGGTGGCCATCGGAGGCGGACGCGGATTGGTGGTTCCCGTCCTCCGTAACGCCGAACTCATGAGCCTGGCGCAAATCGAGAAAACCATCGTCGACTTCGCCAAACGCGCCCAGGCCAACGCCCTCAAGGTGGACGAATTGCAGGGGGGAACTTTTACCATAACAAATGGTGGAGTTTACGGCTCCCTGCTTTCCACTCCCATCGTCAATCCGCCGCAAAGCGGCATACTGGGAATGCATGCCATCAAAGACAGGCCCATAGCCCTCGACGGACAGGTAGTCATCCGTCCCATGATGAACGTTGCCTTGACCTATGACCACCGCATCGTCGACGGCCGCGAAGCGGTTACCTTTCTCCGGCGAGTGAAGGAGTCCATCGAGGACCCCGCCCGCATCCTGTTGGAGGTTTGAATGGATCATGACCTGATCGTAATCGGAGCGGGGCCGGGAGGCTATATCGCCGCCATCCGCGCCGCGCAGCTGGGCCTCAACGTCGCCTGCATCGAAAAGGAAGGAGCGCTCGGAGGCACCTGTTTGCGCGTGGGATGCATCCCCAGCAAAGCTTTGCTGGAATCGAGCGAGCTGTACCGGGAAGCGCGCGAGTCCTTCGGTCGCCACGGCATCAAGCTGGGCGACGTGAAATTGGATCTGCCCGCCATGCTCAAGCGCAAGGACGATACGGTCAAGACCCTCACGCGCGGAGTCGAGGCCCTGTTCAAGAAGGCCGGCGTCACGCGCTATCTCGGCCGCGGCAAACTGATAGGACCCGGCAAGGTGTCCGTAGAAAGCCAGGCTGAATCGGGGGAAAAGCAAACCGCGATTTTGCAGGCTCCCCATATCATTATCGCCACCGGAAGCGTATCCGCCATCCTTCCCGGCGTGAAGCTCGACGGTAATCTCGTAGGAACCAGCACCGACGCCCTGTCCTATCCGGAGGTTCCCGGCCATTTGGTCGTCATCGGCGCCGGAGCCATCGGCTTGGAGCTGGGTTCGGTTTGGAGCCGTTTGGGAGCCAAGGTCACCGTTCTCGAATATCTGAACCGCATCCTGCCGGGCATGGATAAGGAAATCGCCGCCGAAACCCAGAAAATACTGGGGCGGCAAGGCTTGGAATTCAAACTGGGAACGCGCGTGAAATCGGCTCAAGCCGAAAAGAATGGCTGCATAGTCGAATGCGAAGGGAGCGAACCCATTGTCTGCGACAGAGTACTTTTGGCTGTGGGTCGCACGCCCAATACCGAAGGGTTGGGATTGGAATCGGTGGGGATTAAAACCGATGGCCGGGGGCGCATTCCCGTGGACGAGAATTTCGCCACCTCCGCGCCGGGCATATATGCCATCGGAGACGTGATTCCCGGCGCCATGCTCGCGCACAAAGCCGAAGAAGAAGGCGTGGCCTGCGTGGAAAAAATCGTGACAGGGCATGGTGAAGTGAATTACAACGCCATCCCCAGCGTGGTCTATACCCATCCCGAAATGGCCTCGGTAGGACAAACCCAGGAGCAGCTCGAAGAAGCGGGCATTCCCTTCAAGAAGGGAATGTTCCCGATCATCGCCAACGGCAGGGCCAAATGTATGGGCCAAACCGAAGGCAAGGTGAAAATTCTCGCGCATGCCGAAACCGACAGGATACTGGGAGTGCATATCGTGGCGCCGCGCGCCGGCGACCTCATCGCCGAAGCCGTGGTCGCCATCGAATTCGGAGCCAGCAGCGAAGATTTGGCCCGCACCAGCCATGCCCATCCCACGTTGTCCGAGTCGCTCAAGGAAGCGGCGTTGGCCGTAGCGGGGCGCACCCTGAATCTTTAACGTTGTAACGTTTCGGGTTCCAGGCCATACGAAGAGAGGCCATGCCATCGTCTAAAGTCATTTTTTTTCTCATCGGAATGGCGGGAGCTTGGCATACGGCGTTGGCGGCTGGAGCCTGGACCCGCGCCCAAGGGACCGGACATCTCCAGTTCAGCTATTTCGGCTTGTCGGTCGATGAATTCTATTCCCCATCGGGTAAGTTATTTTCATTCCATAACTACAAGCTGCATAGCTTGCAGATGTATGCGGAATACGGTATCGCCCCTCATACCACCCTGGTGGCGGCCTTTCCCTTCAAAATCCATCGTTGGGAAGACGGCGGCACAAAAACAACCGACGGTTCCCCGGTTTTCAGTGGACGCAGCGAATACCTCAACGGTCCCGGTGACGCAAGAGTGGAATTGCACCGACGCTTCCGTTGGTTCCCGTCCATTCCCATGGCCATTGGTGTGGGCGCGGGAATTCCCACCGGAGACTCCAAGGCGCAGCCTCATTTCCCCGAAGGAGACGACCTCGCCTTAATCAATCGACAATCCGATTCCCTGAGCCTGCCGTTCGGCTCGGGTACCGCCGAAGTCTCCTTGAGCCTACATGCTCTGCGGCTTTTCTGGGGCCGGGCCTATGTTTCGGGAGATGTTTCGTACACCCTGCGCCTGGGTGAATTTCTCAATCCCATCAGCGCGGGCCTCGTCGCCGGATATGGATTTCGTTTCGTGAAACCCTGGGTGGGCTTACGCATCACCCGCGCACCAGGTAAAGCCCGAAGCGGCGAAGTCAATTTTCTGGGTTCTGGAAACGGAGTGGAATTCTTCTCGCCATCCGCGGGAGCGAACCTGGTTTATGGCAGATTAGGACTGGGCTACGGCTATTTCACCGGAACGGGAACCCTCCGGAATATTTACGCCGCATCGCATTCGGTTATCAGTTTTTCCGTGAATTTCTGAAATGATTGGAAACCGAACCGGATTAGCCACCCAACCGGCAGCGGGGAAATCCACTTCCTTCCCGATGCCATAAAACCTATCTTCAACACATGCGGGCTTTTGCCATCAGTAACATTGCGGCGCCAATATGCGTAACTTTCTAAAGGGATTGACCTTGTTATTGAGCCTGACGACTTTGATTCCCATATGGCGCAGCCATTATCGCTGGGTGCGAATTTGGGACTTTCCCCGCTTGCAAATAGCGATATCGGCTTGCATAAACATACTGGTTGTCGTCGCGCTGAGAAATAAACTTCCTTCCAAAATCCGCCGGCTCCTGCTTGCCTCCAATGCATTCGTCGCCCTCTTCCAGGCATTCAAAATTTTCCGGTATACTCCGCTATATCCCGTGGAAGCGGTAAAAAGTCGCAAGCTTAACCTCCCCGCTCGCTTCAGCTTCATGGTATCCAATGTCAAAATGGACAATCGCGAATCGGAACCCTATTTGCGGCTGGTTCGCAACGTGGATCCGGATTTATTGCTGATTAATGAACCCGATGGTTGGTGGGAAGAACGCCTACGAGAGCTCGATGCGAAGTATCCGCAACATGTCAAGATTCCCCAGGGCAACACCTACGGAATGATTCTATACTCCCGTTTGCCGCTTATCGAACCGAACATTCAATTCCTGGTGCGCGATTATATCCCATCCATCCATACTTTGGTGGCCCTCCCCTCCGGACAACAAGTGGAACTCTATTGCGTGCATCCGGAGCCGCCCAACGAGGCCCGAACCCATTTCCGGGACGGAGAATTGCTGATTATCGGGCGTAAGGTATCCGAGTCGAAGCTGCCATGCGTGGTGGCCGGAGATTTGAACGATGTCGCATGGTCGAAAAGCACCCGACTTTTCCAGAAGGTCAGCCGCATGGTGGATCCCCGTATCGGGCGCGGATTTTACAATACCTTCAATGCCCACAACCCGTTGATTCGCTACCCACTCGACCATGTTTTCTACTCCCCTTCTCTTTCGCTGGTTGAACTCAAGCGGCTACCGGGATTCGGATCCGATCATTTTCCCATTCTCGTCCGTCTTGAATACGATCCCGAAGCGGCTTTGCGACAAGCTCCTCCCGAGAAAGACCGGAAAGACAAAAAGCGGGCGAATCGCGTACTGAAAAAAATTCATGCCTCCAGACAATAAGTCCCGTTCCCTCCGGACCCCATTCACCTATCCCGCTGCACGTCGGATCGATTGTGTCGAAACCCTGCACGGACAAAAAGTCTCTGATCCCTATCGCTGGCTCGAAACCAGCGATTCCCCGGAGACCCACGAGTGGATAGAGGCCCAGAACAAGCTCTCCGGGCAATTTCTGGCCGGTATTCCCGAACGCGAAGGCATTGAAAAGCGCCTGCTCGAATTATGGAATTATGAACGGTACGGCGTTCCTTTCTCCGCCGGCGGGCGTTATTTCTTTTTCAAAAACGACGGCCTCCAAAACCAAAGCGTTCTGTATGTGGCTGAAAGTTTGACCGCCGAACCCCGGATCCTTCTCGACCCCAACGGCCTTTCCGACGATGGAACCGTTTCGGTGGCCGACGTGGAAGTCAACCGGGACGGTACTTTGCTGGCTTATGGAATTTCGCAAGCGGGATCGGATTGGGTGGAATGGAAGGTCCGCAATGCGCTGACCGGCGAGGATTTGCCGGACCGGCTGGAGCGCATCAAATTTTCCGGCGTCAGCTGGAACGCGGATGGAACGGGTTTCTTTTACAGTCGATACGATTTACATAAAGATTCCAAACCTTCCGATCCCGATCGCCATCAGAAGCTTTACTTCCATAAGTTGGGAGACCCGCAGACTAAGGACCAATTGGTTTATGAGCGACCCGATCAAAGCGAGTACGGTTTCGACGGGCATGTCACCGAAGACGGCCATTATCTCCTCATCACCGTCTGGAAAGGCACCGACCACCGCAATCTCCTTTTTTGGAAAGACTTGCGCGAACCCCAATCCAGGGTTCAGCCCCTGGTGGAAGAATTTTTCGCCCACTTCGCCTTCTTCGCCAACCAAGGCTCCATTTTCTATTTCCGCACGGACTTCGCATCGCCTCGCGGCCGCGTCGTCTCCCGCGATGTAAGCCTATCCGGAAGCGGCGATTGGAGGGAAGTGATTCCCCAGTCGGCGCAAACCCTGGAAGGCGCGACCTTCCTGAATGGATATTTTCTCGCCCAATACCTGCGCGACGCCCGTAGTGAAGTTTCGGTTTTCGACAGCCATGGCGTCTTCCAACGGCATATTCCCTTGCCGGGGCTGGGAAGCTCAAGCGGTTTTTCCGGAAAAAGCACCGACCGGGAAACCTTTTTCCAATTCACCTCCCCCACGCGCCCTGCGACGCTTTATCGCCTGGACCTGGACACTTGGGAAGTCGGCGTTTTCAAGGAACCCCGCCTCCGATTCAATCCGGACGATTTTGAATCACGCCAATTTTTCTACGCCTCCCGCGACGGGACTCACATCCCCGTCTTACTTACTTCGCTTCGGGGCCTCCCCCGGAATGGCAACAACCCGGTGTACCTTTATGGTTACGGGGGCTTCAACGTGAACCTCACGCCTTTTTTCTCGGTTCCCAATCTGGTATGGATGGAAATGGGCGGCATGATCGCCATACCCAATATCCGCGGCGGAGGCGAGTATGGCGAAGAATGGCATCAAGCCGGCATTCTCGCGAACAAAATCAAGGGGTTCGAAGATTTTGAAGCCTGTGCGGAATGGTTGACGGCGGAGAAATATACCTGTCCCGGCAAACTGGCCCTGTCCGGGGGCAGCAACGGAGGCTTGCTGGTGGGAGCCTGTATTTTGCGCCGACCCGAATTGTTTGCGGCGGCCCTGCCTGCGGTGGGGGTGTTCGACATGTTACGCTTCCATAAATTCACCATCGGGTGGGCATGGATGTCGGACTATGGCGACCCGGAGAAGGCAGAGGACTTCAATGTGCTGTTTTCCTACTCTCCTTTGCATAACGTGAAGCCGGGAACGGCCTATCCCGCCACCCTTATCACCACCGCCGACCATGACGACCGCGTCGTTCCCCTGCACAGCTTCAAATTCGCCGCCGCCTTGCAGCATGCCCAGGCGGGCGCCCAGCCCATTCTCATCCGCATAGAGGCCCGCGCCGGCCATGGCGCGGGCAAGCCTCTGACCAAAGTCGTAGAAGAATCGGCCGATAGGCTCTCGTTTCTCGTCCGGGTGTTGGAGGTGTCTCCGCGTCCCTGATTCCTGGAAATCACACGGGACGCGTAATTGCTGGCCCGGTAGGATTACGCCTCCTGCCTCACCCCGGAATGACTTTTGGCACCGGTTCTAGTACTTTTTAGGCGATGCCCAATCCCTGGCGCAACCGCCTAGCGCTTCTCCTCATAATTCTTTCCTTCGGGCTTTTGCTGCCTGGGGTTTATCTCCCCGTGCTGACCATCGAGGTGTCTCCGGTCCTTCCGCTTTTCGGAAAGATGGAGCTCTTCCGCGAAACCCGCAGCATTTTGGGAACCGTCCATGAGCTGTATAAGAACGGCAGCCAGTTGGTCGCGGTTCTTATCCTGGTTTTCAGTGTGGTGGTACCCGCGGTCAAAGGCGCTTCCCTATTGACGGCTCTGGCAGTTCGCAGCCAGGATATGCGCCTGCGTATTCATCGCTTCATCGGCATCATCGGAAAGTGGTCCATGGCGGATGTTTTCGTGGTGGGCATTTTACTGGCCTATTTAGCTTCGGGAGGCCACCAAGGGATGAGCGCGAAATTGCACGAGGGATTTTATTATTTCCTGGGCTATTGCCTGGTTTCCATTCTGTCTACGCAGATAATGAAGCTGGACAAGGCCTGACCGATGCCGCCATCGACGTCTTCGTCTTGGGACTCGGACTCACTCCACCCGGAGGGCAGCCCAGACACGCTCCATCTGGAAAAGGCGCGCGTAAGACATATAACCTTTCATAACCCCGAAAACGGATACTCCGTAGTCCGTTTGTCGCACCCCCAGGCGCGCGGCGATTTCACGGCCGTGGGGCATTTTCCCCGACTGAGCCCCGGCGAAGAAGTAGATCTGACGGGCGAATGGACCCGACATCCCACCTTCGGAGATCAATTCAAAACCCGGGGCTGCAAAATCCGCCCGCCCGATACCGGAGCCGCCCTGGAGAAATTCCTCGGTGGCGGCCTGTTCAAGGGGGTGGGACCCGCTTCGGCCAAAGCCATCGTGGAGCGCTTTGGATTGGACACCGTTAGAGTACTCGACGAAGAACCCCAGCGCCTTCAGGAATTGGCCCAATTCAAGGGGCGCAAAGGGGAGGCCATGCTGCGCCAGTGGGACGAGCATCGTTCTCTGCGCGAAGTGCTTTTCTTCCTACAATCCCATAATCTAAGTCTCGGTTTATGCGCGCGTATATGCAGGCAATTGGGCCCCGACGCCGCTCGCATCCTGAAAGCCGATCCCTATCGGTTGGCCGTCGACATGACCGGTGTTCCCTTCGCCCAGGCCGATGATATCGGCCGGAAGCTCGGCTTCGAAGAAGACTGTTACCAACGCATCCGCGGAGGACTGCTTCACTCCCTGCAAAAAGCGGCAGAGGATGGCCATGTTCATCTCACGCCGGAAGAGTTCATGGCCCGGGCGGGGGCATTGCTCCGCATCCGCGAAGAAACCCTCGTCTATACCCTGGATCATTTGCGCGACCAGGAAGAAATCCATGCGGATGACCAGGGACTTCTCCATCTTCCCTACCTCTATTTTTCGGAAAAAGGAATTGCGCGCAAACTGCGTGAATTATCCTTCTCCCCCCGTACCCTCGCCGAAACGTCCGTAGCACGGGCCGTAAAATCCGCGGAAGCGGCTTGCGGACCCGGCTTTTCCTACAGTCCGGAACAAAGACAGGGCATAGGCGAAGCATCGAATCGGGGCGTATTCCTTCTCACCGGCGGTCCGGGCACGGGAAAAACCACCACGGTTTTGGGTATTCTGCGGGTTTTCCAGGAAGGTGGCCTCACCATCAAACTGGCGGCTCCTACCGGGCGCGCCGCCAAGCGGCTTTCCGAGATAACCGGACATCACGCTTCCACTTTGCATCGACTGCTCAAATATGAGGTCGGCACGGCCGCCTTCGCCCATAACGAGAATTTCCCCCTCGACGCGGATGCCCTAATCGTCGATGAATTATCGATGATAGACACCGTGCTCATGTATTCGTTGCTCAAGGCCATTCGCAGCGGCACGCGCCTGGTGCTTATCGGCGATCCCGACCAATTGCCGTCCGTGG